>JAZUSG010000104.1:0-30767 GCA_045606605.1 Faecousia sp. | reverse complement strand
GCCGGCACTTCCGGCGCAAGTAAGCTGCTCCTGAAGCAACTGGGAGATGCACTTGCCCAAAAGGATGACCGCCCGCTTTTTATCTGCAGCTTCCTGGAACGGTTGGATGAAGCGATCAAGCTGCAACCCATCTTCGAAGCGCTAAATGCTACCGGACGGCAAGTTTTTATCGCCGTTCCCCGATATTACCGAACCAACACAAATTATCATAAAATTAACCTATGATAAACACCCCGCCCCGGCGCATACGCACCGGGGCGGACAGCTTTATTTTTAGAAATGCGTTAAGTATTTTTTTAAATAATCCTCAAACATCGTGCCGATCAGCCATGTGTCATAGCCTTGCTCGCATAGGGTTTCGCTGTTTTCTTTGGCATAATTCTCAAGCAATTTAATGAGATCATTATACCTTTTTTCAATGATTTGGCCTTCCCAAATGATGAATTCTGCGTCAACAGGCACAACGGGAAGCGGTATAGGAGCGGTTGGCGTACCGCCGATATGAATGGAATAGGTTGACCCGGCAGCCAGATAAGCACGAATGTTGTGCTGAATCGGAAGATACTCGTCGTCGTAGGAGTTGATTTTACTCCACGCGGATACCTTCCTTCCTACTTTGCGGCCCTGTGCGTTTGCCCAGGGCTTTACAACTTTTTCGTACCATTCCAGAGTATAGCTATCCAAGGTCATATGGCACAGGGGCAAAACCGCGATACGATTGTCAGGAATACAGGAAAGGTACTTGAAGGCCATATTAAGCACTTTCTGGGCCCTGCCCACGGTGCCGAAATTTGCAACGACGCGATTCCAACGGTCGATCAGCTCCATAGACAGCGCCCGATGCCATTCATCGAAATCATCAATTTGAAGAGGCGTAGAGAAAATTTCCACAAGATAATCGATGCAGGCGTCCTTTACCTCGGGTGTGTGTCCGTTTTGGCGGCGAGACATATCTGCATAAGCAGTGTCCAGTGCCATGCGGACAGAGGGGGTTTTATTGGAAAAAACCTGTTCACCAAAACGTTTTTTCAGCAGTTCAAAGGTCATCTTTTTTTACCTCCTTTAAGTATTTACAAATTCTGGCCGCCGACCCGTACCAGTTCTTCCCACACCTTGACCATGGCGTAGGTGTCCAGTTTGCAGTATTGGAGCAGGTTCTTTCTGGCGATGGCTTGCTCCTCCGGGGGCAGATCCTTGATCTTGGGAAACTGATCCATAGCTTCCCCGCCGTTATGTACACCCTCCAAGTTGTGATAATCCAGCGCAGGATCATCGGGGTAGAGCGCCGGCAGAACGCTCTTGATGGAGAAGCTGCCGCCCATAGCCCGGTTATAGTAGTAACCGGCTTGGAAGGGAGTCAGCAGATCCTGAATGTTGCTGCGGATATTCAGCAAATGGGGCGCAAGATCCGGGAAGAGTAGTGCCAGTTCGTTGATCCGTCCGCACTCAAATCCACGGTTATAGGCGGTCACACAGGTGTGCATAGGGATATCCCGGCACAGGCTTTCTGCAATGGCTCGCCGAGGGTCGACTCCGGACTCTGCAAGAAACTCCTTGTGCTTCAGTTCTCCACCCGGCTTTTCAATGTAATGGAGGGAATACTGGAACGGGATCTGCTGATAGGGCCGTGTGCCCGGGAACTGGGGCACTACCAACTGCATAGTCTCAAAATCCAAAAAGTAGATGGGGTAGGACAGGGTGTTCAAAAAGTTCTGAATACCACCCTTGTCGATATAAGTTCCGCAGTCAGACAGCCGGTATTGAATCTGTCTTAACTGCGCATCGCTGAGGCTGGAAACAGCCAAGGCGTCGGCGTAGGAAATGATACCCTTGCGGTAGAGATCGAATTTCTTTTTCTTGGGCAGGCGGTAGAGGTCGAATACGGAATGCTCCGGCAGATGTTGAGAACAGTAAGCCCAGAAGGGGCAGTGGTAGGGTTCTTCGCACCGCTCGGCAATATCCCTGGCAGGCTCGTCCTTTTGGGAGAGGGTTTCCTCAGCGTGTTTGATTTTGCCGGGTACGAGGGGTGTTTCCAGTTCCACCCAATCGGACATATCCACGATCTTAAACAGTTGCTGAATATCCAGCTCCTCACCCCGTACATAGTCGGAGTTGATACAAACAAGATATGTACCGGTGACGGTGATACCGCAGTGCTCCAATACATACTTCTGGTAGGCAATATCGATACCGTAGATCTCCGCTTCGTGAGTGGCGCTTTTTACTTCATAGATGGCATAGCCGCCGTTTTCCCGGCGCAGGATATCCACAGCACAGTAATTGCCTTCATAGGAAAAAGAGGCCTCGCAGATGACAGGGTGGTTTCCTGCAATCAGCTGCTGGGTATGGGCGATCATTTTGGCAAGATCCAGCCGCCCATCCTCTTTATGGGCGGTCACTTCCGTAAAATCACCAAACAATCCCATAGCCAGATCGCCCACCTCATTGCCGGTCTCCATCCGGGCATCCAGGGCGGCATTGTCCTCAGACAGCTCCGGGTGATAAGTTTGCAGCCACAGTCGCTTGGGGCATTGGCTGAATGCGCAGTATTTGGATTTGGAAAGCATAATAGCCCACCTTTCTCTTTTTTGTTACTTGCCGAGATAATAGCCCTCGTCGCATTTCATAACAGGGAGTCCTAATTCGTTCAAAAGGTCCAGATGTCTGCGAACAGCCTTTCGGTCAATGCTGGAGCCGAATTTTTCCTGAATGGACCGGATAATAGCAGTTTGCGTTTTAGGTGTATGATCTAACGCTTGCAGAATCAAAAGGGGATAGGCGCTGGGACTGTATTTGATGTCAGTTTTCGGCGTACCGGGTTCCTCGTTGTAGTAATAACCGTTCGGCCCGTGTTGCACAGGAAAACCTAAGTCCTGTAGCAGCTGCAGATGACGGCCTACGGCCTTGCGGTCAATGACAGTGTCCCACGCTTCATAAATTGTTCGAACAATTTGGTTTTGCGTCTGAGGCTCTTTTCGCACTGCCCACCACACCAGTAACGGATAGGCACTGGTGCCGTAATTGATATGCTTAGTAATGCGAATCTCTACTGCGTTGACTCGGTCGCGGCTGATGGATTTGGGGTTCTCATAATTGAAGGCGATTACATAGGGTTCGATTTCTTTCCCTTCGTACACATGACCTGCAGTCAGGTATGGACACTCATCCCGCATATAGCCCCACCGGAAGCCATCATAAGAATCAAACTCCATCAGGCAATGATCCGGAATATCGTAATGTTCAGGAAGCGCTGCCGCCGATTCCGGCATTTTAAGGTCAGAGAGGAACTTCTCCAAAAAATCTGCGCTGCTGCCACAATCCTCGCCATCTTCCTTGCGTAGAGCTTGAATGTAGCCGCTCAGATCCACCGCATCCGTCAGGACTTTTGCCATTGCCCGACGCGCGCCATCCGATGTGGGGTATACTTCGAAACATTTCTTGCGACTGGGGATATACTGCCAACAACAAATCCATTCTGTTTTCATCTCATATCCTCCCTTTTTGCCATTGTAACACACTGCTTAGATTTATTCAAATTAATTTGGAGAAGTTTGCGCTATGCAGTGATACAGCACGAATTCCTCGGCAAAGCGCTTGGCTTGCTCTTCTTGTACGTTTTCAGGTGCGTTCAGCTCAATGAGCTTGCTATAGCTTTTTGCGCGGTTAATTACCTGAATCGGCGCACAACGTTTAACCGGCAACCGCGCCATGGCATGCTCCTCAAACCAGTCCACATACTGATCTGCCAGATCCCATTCTTCCTCGGTCAGTTCCATGTCCGCTGCCGTCTTTTCCCAGATTTCCTGCAATTTTTCCATATCCAAATTGTGCTTGGGGAAGGGTCGCAGATAGGTATTCCACACATCCAGCTGCTCCTTGGTCAGATGCTGTGTTTCATTGCGCAGCTTTTCAAACTGATGGGAAAGTTCCGTAAAATGACCCACCAGCGTACTGCACTGCTGCGCCAGTTCCTTTGCGGTCTGCTCATCCCATTCCACGGGGTACGCAAACTGATTGTCCACATCGCCTGCAATCATTTCTCCATCGCGGCTCTCATCAAACAGGGTAAGGACATACTGGAAAATTGTGTTCTGAATCATAATCATTACCTCCAAAAGTGTAGTAAAATAGGCAGCCGATGGTGCGGCCGGGGTTATGCACCTATTATAGCAAGACCCCTTGTCCCAAAAATGGAACAAGGGGTAGTGGTTTTTATATGGTTGCTCTAAATTCATATTTGGTGGTTTTGAAATGATTGGGTAGCCTTATGCGGCGGTAACGGATGCGGCCTTTTTCCGCTTCACGACCTCTGCGATCAGCAGCACCAGACTGTAGCCGGCAGCATACATAGGCGCCATAACCCATATAGTCAGAGGCGTGCCTGGGATCAGCGGTTCGGCGATATGGAATGCATCGCTCATATGAAATGTATGCATCAAAAATGCGCCCACAGTTACATATGCGGTGAAGCCAAAAACCGTGCAGTACCATTTTTTATAGGTGATATCGATGTATCGGAACAGGAAAAGTGCTACCACAAGGGTTGCGGACAGACTATGGTGCAGAAGACCCGAGATGGTGGGCAGATAAAAGAAGGAAAGATCCTGGTCGAGGAACGTGGCATAGATCACAGTGGCAATGCCGCCAAACAGACCAAGTAGCCAGGTGAAATGAAGGATATTATTGTTTTTCTTCCCGAAAAGAACACCCAAAGACAGCAATAAACTGGTCATACCGCAAATACTGTCCGGAATGATGCAGAACCATCTGGCCTGACCGTACCGGAACACCTGCGACACCCGGTTCGTGATGATAGCCACCAAAAGCATGGCAGCTACGGCCTGCACAATAACGCTTTGCGAGCGTTCCGTTACCGCATACTTTTTACAAAGCAGCAAACAGATAGCGGCGAGTAAAGCGGTAATGGTGATATAAAGGATGTGCTCTATTCCGAAAAGTTGCGGTCCCATAAGCAAGCTCCAATCTTTTATGTTCTTCTATTATGTGCATTTGGACAGAGAATGTCAAGAGGGAACGGCTCCGCGTATACGAACCGTTTCATAAAAGGTTGGCAGATTTTTTAAGGCTTTTTGTTTTTTGGTTAAAATATGTGTATAAAAGAATAAAAACCGCGCTGAATTTTATGCGAAAAAAGATGTGATAAAACAGAAGCAAAAAATGCGAAAAAAGTCGGAAATCGGTTGACAATGTCTGTGAAATTATGATACTATAATCGTGTTGTTTTTCTCGGCCGGGTATATCTGTTTTTGCCGAATATCGGGCCTTTAAACTGTTATTTGTACCGCTTTCTGTTGGCCATACTAAGGTACGACTGTTCAGGATCCGGTAAAAATTATTAAAAAACGGAGGAAATCACAAATGAAAAAGCTGTTTGCACTGCTGCTGGTGGTCCTGATGGTTCTGAGTATGGTCGCCTGCGGCAAAGCCGACGAGACTAAGGGTATGTCCGAGTCTCCTCTGGCAGCCAAGGAAATCAAGAAGGATTTTGAAATCAAGGCCGATTTCAAGATCGGTTTCATCTGCCTGCACGATGAGAAGTCCACTTACGACAAGAACTTCTTGGACGCTGCTGATGAAGCTATTAAGGCACTGGGCCTGACCAAGGAACAGTATATCATCAAGACCAATGTTCCCGAAGGTAAGGAATGCTACGAAGCCGCTGCTGACCTGGTAGACCAGGGCTGCGACATCGTGTTCGCTAACTCCTTCGGCCACGAGGACTTCATGCTGCAGGCTGCAAAGGAATTCCCCGATGTTCAGTTCTGCCACGCTACCGGTTACAAGGCTCACCTGGAAAATGTTGCTAACTACCACAATGCATTTGCATCCATCTACGAAGGCCGTTACCTGGCAGGTATCGCTGCAGGTATGAAGCTCAACGAGATGATCGAGGCTGGCAAGATCAAGGCTGAAGAAGCTAAGATGGGCTATGTTGGCGCTTTCACCTACGCTGAAGTTATTTCCGGTTACTCCTCCTTCTACCTGGGCGCTAAGTCTGTATGTCCCAGCGTAACGATGGAAGTTCAGTTCACCGGTTCCTGGTACGATGCAATCGAAGAGCAGAATGCTGCTGAAGCTCTGATCGCAAGAAAGTGCGTTCTGATCAGCCAGCACGCTGACTCCATGGGCGCTCCCGGCGCTTGCGAAGCAGCTGGCGTTCCCAACGTTTCCTACAACGGCGCTACCTATGATTCCTGCCCCGAGACCTTCATCGTCTCTTCCCGTATCAACTGGGCTCCCTACTTTACCTATATCATTAAGTGCGTTAACACCGGTGCTACCATCGACACTGACTGGTGCGGTGGCATCAATGAAGGCTCTGTTGTGCTGACCGGTATCAACGAGGACGTTGCTGCTGAGGGCACTGTAGACGCTATCAAGGCTGCTATTGAAGATCTGAAGTCCGGTAAGGTTAAGGTTTTCGATACCAAGAACTTCAAGGTTGACGGCAAGGCCCTGACCGGCGATGCAGTTGTCAATGGCATCTTCGAGGAGTCCAAGACTCAGTCTGCTCCTTACTTCGATGTAAAGATCGACGGCATCACTCTGCTGAACGAAAAGTTCTAAGCGTACGATTATTCACCTGGGACAGGGCCTTATGGCTCTGTCCCAGCCTTGGTTATTTGTATCCGATAAGGGCAAAGAAATAGGGCTTTACCTTTATCGGATATAAATTTTGCAAGTTGCGGAGGAATGATTATGGCAAAAACCTTGGCACTGGAATGCCGCGGCATCACCAAAACTTTTGGTCGTGTTGTGGCCAATAAAAACTGTGATCTGGAAGTTTATCAGGGTGAGATTTTAGCCATTTTGGGCGAAAACGGCTCCGGTAAAACCACCCTCATGAATATGGTCGCCGGTATCTATTTCCCGGATGAGGGCCGTATTTTTATCAACGGCGAGGAGGTTTCTATTGCCTCTCCCAAGGATGCGTTTACTTACCGGATTGGTATGATCCATCAGCATTTTAAACTGGTGGATGTATTTACCGCCTGTGAGAATGTGGCACTGGGCGTGGAGGATGAAGGCCGCTACCGACTGGCAGATGTCCGCCGCAAGGTCATCGAGATTACCCAGCGCTATGGCTTTGTGATCGACCCGGATAAGCGGGTCGCGGATATGTCTGTTTCCGAAAAGCAGACAGTTGAGATCATTAAGGTTCTGTACCGGGGCGCAGATATTCTGATTTTGGACGAGCCGACCGCAGTGCTGACCCCTCAGGAAACTGATAAACTCTTTGCGGTCCTGCGCCGTATGCGCGATGATAACAAGTCTGTGATTATCATTACCCATAAGCTCCACGAGGTTCTTTCCCTGTCCGACCGGGTGGCCGTGCTTCGCCGGGGTGAGTATGTGGGTACTGTGCAGACTGCTGAGGCAAATGAAAACCTGCTGACGGAAATGATGATGGGCGTTAAGGTGGAACTAAACATCCAGCGTACCCTGCCCAAGGACACTAAGGAACGCCTGACCGTTCAAAATCTCTGCAGTGTGGATGAAGAGGGGAAGCCCATCTTAGACGGTGTTTCCTTTACCGCATACTCCGGTGAGATTTTGGGTATTGCCGGTATTGCCGGTTCCGGTCAGCGGGAGCTTTTGGAGGCAATCGCCGGTTTACATCATCTCAAAGAGGGTGAGATCACCTATATTGACCCCAAGACCGGCAACTTAGAAAACCTACGGAATAAGACACCTTTGCAGATTCGGGATCTGGGTGTGCGGCTGTCCTTTGTGCCGGAAGACAGATTGGGTATGGGCCTTGTGGGCAATATGGACATTATTGATAATATGATGCTCCGCAGCTACCAAAAGGGTCGCGGCTTCTTCCTGCACCGCCGGGAACCCCGGGATTTGGCCCAGCATATTATTGAAGACCTGCAGGTGGCAACACCGGGCGCGACCACACCGGTGCGACAGCTTTCCGGTGGCAATGTGCAGAAGGTTCTGGTAGGCCGTGAGATCGCCGCAGCACCCTCTGTACTCATGGCAGCTTATCCCGTTCGGGGCTTGGACGTAAACGCTTCCTACACCATCTATAATCTGCTGAACCGGCAGAAGGAGCAGGGTGTAGCGGTTATCTTTGTGGGAGAGGATCTGGACGTGCTGATGGAATTGTGCGATCGGATCATGGTTATCAATGCCGGTCGAATCGCCGGTATTGTGGATGGCCGGACAGCCCGCAAGGATGAGATCGGTCTACTTATGACCAAATCACAGGAGGAAGGGGAGACGCAAAATGGCTAAGCAAGAAAAAAACCATACGCCGCTGCTGCACATCGTTAAGCGTGACCAGGGTCTGATTACTTGGAAATACAGAATGCTGGTACGGGCTATTGCGATTTTGTCTGCCCTGCTGGTATCCGGTGTGCTGATCACACTGCTGACCGGCGAGAATCCTATCGTGGTGTACGGCTCTATGGTGTCCGGTGTGTTTGGCACCTCTCGCCGTATTTGGAACACTCTGCAGGGTGTCGCCATTCTGCTGTGTGTTTCCCTGGCAGTTACCCCGGCCTTTAAGATGAAATTCTGGAACATTGGTGCGGAAGGTCAGGTGCTCGTAGGCGGTCTTGCCTGCGTGGCTACGATGATGTTCTTGGGCGATACGATGCCCACCCCACTGCTGCTGGTGGTGATGATCCTTGCCAGTGTGCTGGCCGGTATGCTGTGGGCGGTGCTGCCTGCTGTTTTTAAGGCATACTGGAATACCAATGAAACCCTGTTCACCCTGATGATGAACTACGTGGCAACACAACTGGTTGCATACTTCCTGAAGGTGTTCGTAAAGAACGGCTCCGGTGTGCTGACACCTATGCCTGAGTTTGGCCTTCCGGTGATTGGCGGACAGGCGTATCTACTGAATATACTGATCGTAGCTGCACTGACGATCCTTGTGTATGTGTATCTGAAGTACAGCAAGCAGGGTTATGAGATCGCCGTGGTGGGTGAAAGTGAGAATACCGCCCGGTACATTGGTATCAATGTGAAGAAAGTAGTCGTGCGCACGATGCTGATTTCCGGTGCGATCTGCGGCTTGGCTGGTTTGCTGTTGGTGGGTGGCACCAACCATACCATCAGTACGACAACCGTTGGCGGTCGTGGCTTTACCGCAATCATGGTCTCTTGGTTGGGTAAGTTTAACCCCTTATATATGGTGCTCACTTCGTTCCTCATCGTTTTCCTGGAAATGGGTTCTCAGCAGGTATCTACGGATTTCCGTATTTCCAGCTCCATCTCCGATATCGTTACCGGTATTATTCTGCTGTTTATCATCGGCTGTGAGTTCTTCCTGCAGTACCGGGTGGTAGTGCGTAAGAACAGAAAGGAGGCTGTACAATGATTGCCTTTCTTGTAAGCGCGATTCGTTTGGGTATGACCTTCCTTTTGGGTTCTACCGGTGAAACCATTACTGAAAAAGCTGGCCATTTGAACTTGGGTATTCCCGGCGTTATGTGCGTTGGCGCAGCTTGCGGCTGCTATGCCGAGTATATGTACTTTACCGCCGTGGGCGCCCGGTATGTTCCCATCCTGGCTATTATCATTCCGATCGTGGCTGCGCTGCTGGGCGGCGCACTGATGGGTCTGCTGTTTAGCTTCCTCACCATCACATTGCGGGCAAACCAAAATATGACAGGTCTTGCTATCACCACCTTGGGTGTGGGTATGTCCGAGTATATCATAAACGAAGCCTCCACCGTTTTTACCAAGGGCAGCAAATACTTCACTGCTCCGCTGATTCCCTTTGCGGATTCTTTGGGTACCTTTGGTAAGCTGGTTTTGGGTTACGGTATCTTCGTGTATTTGGCGCTGGCTATTGCCCTCATTACCACCTATGTGCTCAATAAGACCCGGGTGGGTCTGCATTTGCGGGCAGTGGGTGAGAACCCTGCCACTGCGGATGCTGCCGGTATCAATGTGTCTAAGTACCGTTATGTGGCCACCTGTGTTGGCTGCGCCGTTGCCGGTTTGGGCGGTCTGTCCTTCATTATGGACTACCTGAACGGTAACTGGGAATACTGCGTGGATGCCATTGGCTGGCTTGCTATTGCATTGGTTATTTTCACCGTGTGGAAGCCGAACCTGGCAATTATTGGCTCTATCGTATTTGGCGCACTGTATGTGGCCAGCAGCTATATCCCCGGCGTTAGCTTTGCCGGAAAGGAACTGTTCAAGATGCTGCCGTATGTGGTTACTATCCTGGTGCTGATCGTAACCAGTATGCGGAAGAAGAAGGACAGTCAGCCTCCCCAGAGCTTAGGACTTTCCTATTTCCGGGAAGAGAGATAAAAAAACCTGCCGTGTGTGTAACACGGCAGGTTTTTATTTGCCCTAAATTATACGCCGGAGTAAGCAGCGAAGCCAGCGTCAACAGGCAGGACAACGCCGGTAATGGCGGAGGCAGCCTTATCGTCGCACAGGAAGAGTGTTGCGCCCAGCAGCTCGTCTGCGTCTACGAAACGGCCGGTAGGTGTGCCGTTTAAGATCTTAGCGGAGCGGGCAGTGGGGGTGCCGTCATCGTTAAACAGCAGAGCCTTGTTCTGCGCAGATACCAGGAAACCGGGAGCGATGGCGTTGCAACGGATGCCGGTGCCGGCAAAGTGGGTAGCCAGCCACTGGGTGAAGTTGGAGATACCGGCCTTTGCAGCGGAATAAGCGGGGATCTTGGTCAGGGGAGTGTAAGCGTTCATAGAAGAGATGTTCAGGATCACACCGGCCTTCTTAGCTACCATATCCTTGGCAAAAGCCTGGGTGGGGAGCAGAGTACCCTGGAAGTTCAGCTTAAACACAAAGTCTACGCCGCTTGCATCCAGATCGAAGAAGGACTTGCCACCCTCTTTCGCTTCGTGCTGATACTCGTTGTCGGTGGTTGCACGGGGGTTGTTGCCGCCTGCGCCGTTTACCAGAATATCACAGGGACCCAGGTCACGGAGCACTGCCTGATGAACTTCTTCCAGAGATTCCGGCTCTAACACATTTGCCTTGTAGCCTTCACAGATAAAGCCCTCAGCCTTTAATTCTTCGGCTAGCTTCTTGACGGCTTCTTCGTTTAAGTCCAGCGCAGCTACCTTAGCGCCGCTCTGGGCAAAAGCACGGGCCATAGCGCCGCAGATCAGACCGCCTGCGCCGGTAACCACAGCGACTTTTCCGGTATAATCAATATTGATGGGTAAATTCAGCATAATGATTGCCTCCAATTGTATTTGATAATCACAAAAACATTATAGCACAACGGTTTTCATTGTGCAATACCGCAAGTAAAAATAGCAAGAAAACGGGTGTGCCCATCGGACACACCCGTTAAACAATTTGAAGTTAAGGGAATTACTTCTTTTCCTTCTTGTACAGGAAACCGCCAGCCGCCATAATCACAACGTACAGGATCAGGTAGAACAGAACGGGGAAGGAGAACTTGCCTTCAGCCTTAGCTGCCAGGTAAGGCGTAATGCCGTGGGCATAGACAGCTGCGAAGATCATAAATGCGCAAGCCAGGATTGCCAGGATGGGCAGCAGGAAGCGCTTGAAGAAGCCCAGGTCCTTTTCCTTTGCCATCCACATAATGAAGATGGGGATGTACATACCGTAAATGGTAACGATGGGCAGCTCGGAGGAGTCAAAGTTGAACAGACCGAACCAGCCGGAGGACAGGTTAGCACCGTAGAAGTAAACCATCCACAGGCAGCATACCAGCAGACCCCAAATGGAGGAGTTGGTAACCATATTGGTGGACTCGTCGATCTGGTTGAACATCTTGGGCTTGGGGCCCTGATTACGGGCGGCAATCGCATACATACCGCGGGTGGAAGCAACCATCAGACCGTTCAGAGTACCCAGGCAGGAGATCACGATGCAGATATTCAGAATGATACCGCCAACATTTCCGAAGATGTTAGAGAAAGCAACAGGAGCGCCCTTGTTCGGATCCATCAGATCGGCAACGGGAGCACCGCCGGCAACACCGACGAAATACAGAACGTAAGCAGCCACAACGATCAGAGCACCAACAACCAGCGCGATGGGCAAATTTCTCTTGGGGTTTTTCAGCTCAGCGTTAATGGAAGTAGCAACGATCCAGCCCTCGTAAGCAAATACGGTAGCAACGACTGCAGCAAACAGACCGCTGGAGGTGTTGCCACCCATAATGTCCATAGCGGTGCCGAAGTTGGTGGGCAGAGTGCCGTTTGCAGTGCCGACGATGGTACCGACGATCGCCATCAGGGTAATGGGAATGAGCTTAATGACAGTCGCGCTGACCTGCAGCTTACCGGCCAGCTTGGGGGAGAATGCGTTCAGGGCATAGGTGCCGACCAGGAACAGGCTTGCCAGAGTCATAACTTCTGCGCTTACCAGACTCCAGCCGAAGATCACGCCCAGGTAACGGGCAGTAACCCATGCCAGCACACCGGTCATTGCGGGATAGTAAATGTTAACCAAAAACCAAGCCAGGTAGTAGCCGTACTTGGCGCCGCAGGTAGCTTCAGCGTAGTCAACAACACCGCTGACCTTCTCGTACTTGGTAGCCATCACAGAGAACTGTGTGGAGCAAAGGATCATCAGTAAACCGGTAATCACCCATGCTACAATACCCAGGGGCATATTGCCATTGGTAGCGGTCAGAACGTTTTGGGCCTTAAAGAACACACCGGAACCGATAACGGTACCGACCACCATACAAATGGCTGTGAACAGGCCGTACTTTCTTTCGAGTTTCTTTTCCATTTTAATACCTCTTTCTTAATTGGTACGTGGGATGGAAGTAATATAACACATATTACATAATGTTGCAAGATAAAAAGATATTTTTTTTCTAAATATTGCTATTGACAAAAAATGCTGTACAAGTATAATTGTATACAAGAATCCAAAAAACTATAGAATACATATCGACTGGAAGGAGATTGCTATGTTAGAAGTATCCAGTAAAACCAATCTGTTAGAGCAAAAGTCCTATAAGTATTCTTTGCAGGATATTGCAGAGCCTAATTTGCAGCGGGATATCTATACGGAAGGTATGGTGCCGAAGGTGGCATTTAACCACCGCCGGGTGCCTATGAATATGCCGGAGGAGATTTGGATCACCGATACATCCTTGCGGGACGGTCAGCAGTCTGTAGAACCCTACTCTGTGGATCAGATCGTAAAGATTTATAAGCTCCTCAATAAACTGGGCGGTCCTTACGGCATTATCCGGCAGACGGAGTTTTTTATCTACAGCCAAAAGGATCGGCAGGCAATTGAAAAATGTATGGAGCTTGACTACAAGTTCCCGGAGATCACCACCTGGATCCGCGCCAGCAAGGAGGATTTTAAACTGGCTCGGAATATGGGCATTAAAGAGACCGGTATTTTGGTCAGCTGCAGCGATTACCACATCTTTAAGAAGATGAAGATGACCCGCAAACAGGTGCTGGACCATTACTTAGCTGCTGTTTCGGAAGCTTTTGAAGCAGGGATCGTGCCCCGTTGCCTTTTGGAGGATATTACGCGGGCGGATTTCTAGGGCTTTGTAGTTCCCTTTGTCAACGAATTGCAAAAGCTCTCCCGGGATGCGGGAATTCCCGTTAAGATCCGCGCCTGCGATACGATGGGCTACGGCGTTCCCTATACGGAAGCGGCGATGCCCCGGAGTGTGGCCGGTATTATCTATGGTCTGCAGCACTACGCTGATGTACCCAGTGAGCTTCTGGAGTGGCACGGCCACAATGACTTCTATAAAGCGGTTGCCAATGCCTCTACTGCGTGGCTCTATGGCGCTTCCGCAGTAAACTGCTCCCTGCTGGGTATCGGCGAGCGTACCGGCAATGTGCCGCTGGAAGCAATGGTCTTTGAGTACGCATCCCTCCGCGGCTCTATGGACGGCATGGATCCCACAGTTATCACAGAGATTTCTGAATTCTTCCAAAAGGAAGTGGGCTACACCGTTCCGGATATGACTCCTTTCGTGGGTAGAAACTTCAATGTGACCCGAGCCGGTATCCACGCAGACGGCCTGATGAAGGATCAGGAAATCTACACTATTTTTGACACAGAAAAGCTGCTGAATCGGCCGGCTACCGTGCAGATCGGCAAGGCATCCGGCCTTGCAGGCATCGCATACTGGATCAATCAGACCTACCGTCTGCAGGGAGATGCCAAACTGGATAAGCGCGATCCGCTGGTGGTTGCGCTGAAGGAATGGATCGACGCAGAGTATGAGGACGGCCGACAGACCGTGCTTTCCAACAGGGAGCTGGAAACGAAGATCGCGCAGCTGGCTCCCGGCAGATTCTAAGGAAACGGAGGAAATCGTATTATGAAAGCATTTCATACCACATCCTTGGCAGATCAGATTTTTGAAAAACTGGAAAATGATATTATCCACGGCGTATACCCCCGGGGCGAAGTGCTCACAGAGCTGAAGCTGGTGGAGCAGCTGGGTGTCAGTCGTACCCCCATCCGGGAGGCGCTGCGCCGTTTGGAGCAGGAGCGTCTTATTGAAGATACCGGCAAGGGTTCTTTGGTTTTAGGCATCACCGCCGATGATTTGCTGGATATTATGAATATCCGTGAACAGATCGAGGGTCTGTGCGCCTACTATGCCTGTGTAAATATGACCCCGGAGGGTCTGAAAGAGCTGGAACACATTGTGGATCTGCAGGATTTCTATTTTTCGAAATGGGATGTAGACCATTTGCGTCAGGTAGACGACAAGTTCCACGATACCATTTGTGAATTGAGTATGCGTACAGTCATCCGGGATACCTTAGTGCCTCTGCACAGAAAGACCCGCCGCTACCGCAGAGCATCTATGCAGGATAAGAGCCGCGCAGAAAAGAGTCTGCAGGAACACCACGCGATTCTAGAAGCGTTCCAGTCCGGCGATCCGGAAAAGGTGCGGGATGTTATGAACGTCCACATTCAAAAAGCCAAGAAGCATATGCTGGAGGAATTATAAGATGGGAATGACCATTGCGCAAAAAATTATTGCAGCCCATAAGCTGGAAGGGGATATGACCCCCGGCAGCCAGGTAGCGCTGCGGATCGACCAAACCCTCACCCAGGATGCCACCGGCACAATGGCATATCTGGAATTGGAGACGATGGGTATTGACCGGGTAAAGACAGAGCTGAGCGTTGCCTATGTTGATCACAATACCTTGCAGTCCGGTTTCGAAAATGCGGACGATCATCGGTATTTGCAAACCGTTGCGGCAAAATACGGTGTATATTTCTCCCGTCCCGGTAACGGCATCTGCCATCAGGTGCATTTAGAGCGGTTTGGTAAGCCCGGCAAGACCCTCATTGGTTCTGACAGCCACACACCCACCGGCGGTGGCATCGGTATGCTGGCTTTCGGCGCAGGCGGCCTGGATGTAGCGGTGGCTATGGGCGGCGGCGCATACTATATTAGTATGCCTAAAATGTTCAAGGTGGAGCTCACCGGCAAGCTTAATCCCTATGTAACCGCGAAAGATGTCAGCCTGGAGCTGCTGCGCATCCTCTCTGTAAAGGGTGGTGTGGGCGCGATTATTGAATGGGGTGGCGAGGGTGTTCAGACCCTGTCCGTACCGGAACGGGCAACTATCACCAATATGGGCACGGAACTGGGTGCGACCACTTCCATTTTCCCCTCGGATGAAACCACCCGCCAGTTTTTGAAGGCGCAGGGAAGAGAAGAGGACTATATCCCCCTGGAAAGCGATGAAGATGCTGTTTACGACCGCATTATCCCCATTGACCTTTCTGCCTTGAAGCCGATGATCGCCTGCCCCCACAGTCCCGACAATGTGGTAAGCGTAGAGAGTATTGCCGGTACAAAGGTGGACCAGGTGTGCATTGGCTCCTGCACCAACTCCTCCCTTTACGATATGCTGAAGGTTGCGGCAATGTTGAAGGGAAAGACCGTACATCCCAATGTGAGCCTTTCCATTTCTCCCGGCTCCAAGCAGGTTCTGCGGATGCTCTCCGATTGCGGTGCCCTGAGCGATATTCTTGCCAGCGGCGCAAGAGTGCTGGAATGTGCTTGCGGTCCCTGTATCGGTATGGGCTTCTCGCCCAATTCCGGCGGCGTGAGCCTGCGCACCTTTAACCGGAATTTCCTGGGCCGCAGCGGCACCAAGGACGGACAGGTGTACTTAGTTTCTCCGGAGACAGCAGTAGCTGCCGCCCTTTCCGGCGTAGTTACCGATCCCACAACCTTGGAGCCCATCCCGCCGGTACAGATGCCGACGCAATTTACAATTGATGACTCTGCGGTGCTGGCACCCTTAGACCCGGAGACCGCCAAGACCGCAGAGGTCCTGCGAGGACCGAATATTAAGGAATTCCCCAAGAGCAAACCCTTTGCCGACACCCTGGATGCCCAGGTAGTGCTGAAGGTAGGCGACAATATCACCACTGACCATATTATGCCTGCCGGCGCAAAAATCCTGCCCTACCGCTCCAATATACCGTTTCTGTCCCAGTTCTGCTTCCAGGTCTGCGATCCGGACTTCCCGGAACGGGCCAAGGCCGCGGGCGACGGCGTGGTGATCGGCGGCAGCAACTACGGACAGGGATCTTCCCGGGAGCATGCCGCGCTGGTGCCTATGTATTTAGGCATTCGCTGTGTGATCGCCAAGAGCTTTGCCCGTATTCACGTGGCAAACCTCATTAATGCGGGTATTCTGCCCCTAACCTTTGCTGACCCGGCGGATTACGATACCCTTGCTCAGGACAGCCGTCTGACTTTCCGGGATCTGAAAGCCGGAATTGCAGCAGGTACTGTGTTGGCAACCGACGAAAAGACCGGAAAAGAAATCGTATTAAAGGGCGAATTTACAACCCGTCAGCAGCAGATTCTGCTGTGCGGCGGACTGCTGAATTATACAAAGGAGAATAGCTGATATGGAACAGATGGAAAAGGCACTAAACCATTTTAAAACATTATTGGAAGAGCAGTATAAGCGCTTGGAGACCATAAATAAGCCTAAAAAAGATTTTGCTTCTATGGATAAGATTACCATTGGCGTGTGCGGCGGTGACGGCATCGGTCCGATTATCACGGACCAGGCAGCTAAGATCTTGGCGCATCTATTAAAGGATGATATCGCTGCCGGCAAGGTGGAAATCAAGAATATTGAAGGACTTACCATTGAGAACCGCCTGGAAAAGAACGAGGCTGTTCCTGCAGATGTGCTGGCAGAAATCAAGACCTGCGATGTCCTGCTGAAGGGCCCCACGACTACCCCCAACGGCGGCACTATGACCAGCGCCAATGTGACCCTTCGCCGGGAGTTGGATCTGTATGCCAATGTGCGTCCGGTATCCATTCCGGAACTGGGTATTGACTGGATGTTCTACCGGGAAAACACCGAGGGTGAGTATGTACTGGGCAGCCGTGGCATTGATCTGCCCGGTATGGCAGTGGACTTTAAGGTAACTACCGATGCCGGCACCAAGCGGATTGTCCGGGCAGCCTTTGATTACGCAAAGCACAACGGTAAGACCAAGGTAACTGCCGTTACCAAGGCCAATATTATGAAAAAGACCGATGGTAAATTCTCCGACCTGTTTCATGAAATCGCTGCAGAATACCCCGGCATTGAAACCGATGAATACTATATCGACATTATGACCGCAAAGCTGCTGGATGAGCGGGTACGCAACCAGTTCCAGGTGTTTGTTATGCCCAACCTCTATGGCGATATCCTCACGGATGAAGCTGCCCAAATCCAGGGCGGTGTGGGCACTGCCGGCAGCGCCAATATTGGCGACCAGTATGCTATGTTTGAAGCCATCCACGGTTCTGCACCCAGAATGATCGAACGGGGTATGGGCGACTACGCAAACCCTGACAGCATCATTAAGGCCGGTGCTATGCTCCTGCGGCATATCGGCAAGACCGACAAGGCGGAAAAGCTGGAAAAGGCGCTGGAGACTTGCCCGGTTACCATTACCGGCAAGACAGACGGTCCTACCGCTGCCCAGTATGCGGATGCGCTGATCGAAATGCTTTGAAAATTTGGCTTTCTCCGGGTTAAGATATGCCGGAGAAAGCCTTTTTTTATTGCAATTATGAAATAATTATGCTATGCTATCAGTATCCTATAAGAAAGAGGTGTTACGATGAATTATCCTTATTCTGATGAGTTTATGTCCGGCGCAGAATTTAGCGCGGGCGCAATGAGCGCAGGAATTGTGGGCGTTTTCTTTGCAATCTATATGATTGCGATGTTCTTTTCCTTTGCGTTTTCCATTGTGTCTTATATACTTACAAGCCTGGGCACCTACACCATTGCAGAACGCCGGGGTATTCGTCACCCGTGGCTGACATGGATCCCCATTGGCAACCTGTGGATTTTGGGTAGTATTTCTGACCAGTACCAGTACATTGTAAAGGGCAAGATCAAAAATCGTCGGAAAGCGCTATTGGGACTATGCATAGGTGTTTTTGCCGCTTACATCCTGATGATCGTTGCTGCTATTATGGGATCGTTTATGAGTATGAATCCCGGTTATGGTGATGCTGATGTGGGAATGCTGCTGATTACAGTGTTGATCAGCTTGGGAACACTTGCCGCCTATATTGTGCTGGTCGTATTTCAGTATATGTCTCTTTATGACCTGTATCGGTCCTGCCACCCCAATAATGCAGCGCTTTATACGGTGCTGTCTATTCTGATCTCGGCAACGATGCCCTTCTTTGTGTTCTTTAGCCGCAAGAAGGATTTGGGTATGCCTCCCAGAAAGCAAGCACCTGCGCCTGCACCGGTGCAGCCGGAAGTTCTTCCCCAGCCGGAATCTGTTGAGGAAGAAACAGTAGAAGAGCCGGTTGAAGAAACGGCAGAAGTGGAAGAAGGCTTTGCAAAGCCGGAAGAATTTGAAGAATAAATAAAAAAGGAAGCTTCCACGGGAGCTTCCTTTTTTGCTTTATTTCCGGTACAAATACTTTTTCATACACAGTAAGATGCAGATGCCGAATATGGGGAATAATGCGCCTGCCAGCATACCGGTTTTGATACCGATCTGCTCGGCGGTAAGGGAAAGCTTCTCTCCCAACGCGCCTGCCCAGGGACTGGCAGTTACCCCATCCACAATCATGCCCATTCCCTGTGGCGCCACCGATGCGCCAAAATCTCCGCCTACGGCCATCAGCGCGTAAGCCGCCACACCGGGATTGGGGAAGCGGTCCTCCATCAAAATCAGCGTACCCGGCCATAGCATAGAGGTGCAAAAACCGGTCAACATACAGGCGACAATGGCAACAACGGCGCTACTCGATACACCGGCTGCAATGTAGCACATTACCGCGCCGACCATACCCAGCATAAGCGTTTTAAATATGTTCTTGCCGTATTTAGCGTACCAAGTTCTGGTAAAGGCCAGCAGCAGTGTAAAGCAGGTGAGGCCTAAGGTGTCTCCCAGTATTTTGGGTAGCCGCAGTGCGCTTTCCATATACACAGAGATCCAGTTGGACATAGTGTTTTCTGCAGCACTGCCCAAAAAGATGCAGGCGGCGCAGAGAATGAGACCGGCGCGTTTCTTTTTCCCGTTTCCTTCGGTGATTGCCTGGGATACAGGAAACTCCGGCAGGGGAGAAATCTGAAACAGGATAAAGCAAATCACCGGGAGAATTGCCAGCAGCAGGGTCAGATACATCCAGTTTTCTGTGCCAAACACCTGTAAAAACACAGTGCTTACGACCACCACACCGGCAGCGCCGTAGCCATAAAGGGAGTGCAGGGTGCTCATATCTCTCTCCGGATTGTCCGAGGGCAGCGCCGCGACCGTGGGGCTGAGGAGTACCTCGCAAAGTCCGGCAGACACAGAGAAAATAAACGTGCCGATCAAAAGCCCGATGTAAGCGTATTGGGGAAACAGCCAGGGAATCACCGCATAGGCCACAAGACCGACGGCGGTTAGCAAGGGCATAGTGCGGATGGCCTTATGGGGGTTAAAGTGTTTTGAAAAGAAGGTGAAGATCAGGTCAATGACCATTTGGGTGCAGAAGTTTACCAGCACCAGCGTGCCCAGCAGGGTGTAGGAAATACCGTACATCTGCCGGAAGGTATAAAACAGGATCGGGGGCAGAAAGAAGATCGAGGCAAGGGCCGGGTAGGTAAAGTAACAGGTCAGCTTGGTGCGCCGAAAGTTTGTAGTATTCATACGTTCCTCTTTTGTTTATTTGTTAAATAGCGGACGGGCCACCCGTTTATAAAGCAGCAGCGTCAGCACAGAAACGGAAATGCCTTTTATGAGATTGAGCGGCGCAACCGCCAGCAGCACAAAAGTGGTAAGGGTATGAATACTGCCGTTAATAGCGCTGCCCATAGCGATGATCCCGTCCAGTGGCAAGCCGTAAAGCTGAGAGAACTTGGGCAGCAGATAGACTGCATTAAACAGACTGCCAAACACAGTCAGCACAACTGTGCCAACAATCAGACCCCAAACTGCGCTGGCGCGGGTCTTTTTGGTGTGATACACGATCACTGCCGGCAGGACTAAGCTGCAGCCCACCGCAAAGTTGGCAAAATCACCCACAAAGGCGGTGCTGGTGCCCTTCAGCAGCAGCTTCAGTAAGATCTTCACCGCTTCACAGGAAACAGCGGCAGACGGCCCTAAAAAGAAGCCGCACAGCATAACGGGCAACTCGGAAAAGTCCAGCTTGTAAAAACCTGGCGCCAAAAAGGGCAGGGGGAAATCCAAAATATGTAGCACCGTGGCGATAGCAGAGCATACCGCAACGATACATACCCGCCGGGCCGTGGTGGTCTTCCGAATGGCAGGCAGAAAGCGTTCTGCCAGACGGGAAATGATGGCAAGTCCCGCCACGATGCCAATGCAGAACAGGACAAACAGGAGATTTTCCTGCAAGGTATTCCAAAAATTCATCACAATCACCTCAAAAAAGCCCTGGGCATAGAAATACCCAGGGCGTGCATACAAAAAACTGAACTTCTACCATCCTGACTGTACAGTCGGTATCGGAATTGCACCGATTCTGCGCCTAAAACGCTCGCGGACTATCACCGCCGGTCGGGGATTGCACCCTGCCCTGAAGCTCCCTATGAAACTTAAGAAAAGCATAGCATATTCCCGGTTGCTTGTCAAGGCGATGATTGTGTGTTATAGTAAAGAGAACCTCAGGCTGCGGAAGGCGCAGTTTCTGCCGGCTCAGATGCCTCCGGTGTTACCGGCTCGGTTTTCTGTTCGGCCTTTTTCAGCGCGTGCATAGAGCCGCCCGCTGCGGTGTTGGTGATATCGCCGCCAATCACCTGGTTTTTGTACACCAGTACGGTGGCGTATACCGGTTCGGTGGCGCCGGGATAGTTATTGACCTTATATACATAGCGCATAACGGTCTTCTCGGCATATTGACTTAAGTCGTACCCGGCACTTTTTTGCAGGTCGTTATACCGGGAGAAGACCTGGTTCTGCTCTTTAGGAATCCGCACTTGCCCGGATTCCACCGGAGAAGCGTTGACCTCCCAGCCTATGTTTTGCAAAAACTGCACTCGCCCGTCGTTTCCGGCAACAGACGGCGCGGCGGTGGGCGCAGAGGACTCCTTCCCGCCCAACAGCAGGATCAGCGCGATGATGACGCCGGCAACCGCAGCCAGCGCGGCAATAATTTTTTTGATATCGACCTTTGCGGTCATTACCATCATAATAAAATCCCTCCAGTTCCAGATTGACACTATGAGTGTATTCCGAAGATCGTGAGGGTAGAACGGAGCAATATGGTAAGGTTGGACAAATTCCTGTGCGATTGCGGGGCAGGTACCCGCAGTCAGGTAAAAGAAATGATTAAACGCGGCAGAGTAACCGTCGATGGGGTAGTCTGCCGGGATGGCGGACAAAAGGTAAGCTCGGATACCCAGCGTGTCTGCCTGGACGGAGAAAATCTGCAAAACCGGGGCAGGGTAGTGGTAATGCTCCATAAGACGGCTGGCTATGTAACAGCCACCCAGGATCGGACGGAAAAGACTGTGATGGAGCTACTGCCGGAAGCCTACCGCCATCTGGACCTAAAGCCGGTAGGACGGCTGGATAAGGAGACGGAGGGTTTGCTGCTCTTTACCAATGATGGCGACCTGCTCCACCGGCTGATCTCTCCCAAAAAGGAAGTCGGCAAGCGATACTATGCCAAACACGAGGGGACTGCCGGACCAGAGGATGTGGAAGCCTTCAAGCAAGGCCTTGTGCTGGGAGACGGAACGCAGTGTCTGCCGGCGGTTTTGGAGCCTGCAGGTCCTGGCGAGAGCTATATCACCGTTTGCGAGGGAAAATACCACCAGGTGCGCCGTATGATGGCAAGCCGTGGTATGCCGGTTACCTATTTGCAGCGGCAGCAGGAAGGGGCGATCCTACTGGGCGACTTGCCGAAGGGCAAAACCCGGGAACTTTCGGAAGCGGAAATTGCAGCACTTTTATAAATGCAGCAAAATGACGAAATTCACAATAAAAATTTTTGTGGTTTTTCGTTTTGCGGCGATAAATTTTCTGTGTTATCGGTATATTATCTAAAAAAAATAGTGATTTTTGCAGTAAAATGTCAAAAAGTACTTGCAATTTATGCAAATTAGATATATAATAGCATAGCAATTTGTGAAATACGCATTTGTGCAATATTCTAAGGGAGGCTCGGGAAAATGTCTAACAGTATTTTTCAGAGTGTGATTCAGCAGTTAAAAAGTGTATCCGGACGGGTGTTCGGCGTTGTGGATAGAGAGGGCTGCGTTGTTTCCTGCACAGAGGTTTCTCTGCTGGGTGAACGTTGGCCGGATGCTGTATTAAAGATCTCCGGCAGCGGTGATCAGACCGTTGCTTTTGGTCAGAAGACTTTCCGCGCAATCCTGAATAATATGAATGTGTTTGAGTATGCCGCCTTCTGCTCCGGTGATGATGAGCAGGCAAAGCTGCTTTGCAATATGGCACACATTTCCTTCAGCGATGCTAAGGCCTATTACGAAGAAAAGCATGACCGCGGCACCTTCGTTAAGAACATTATTATGGATAACATCCTGCCCGGCGATATCTATATCCGGGCCAAGGAACTGCATTTTGTTACCGATGCGCCCAGAGCCGTATTTTTGGTGCGCCAGGTTGGCCGCAGCGATGTTACCACAGTAGACCTGCTCTCCAGCTTGTTCCCGGACAAGCTGCAGGATTTCGTGCTGAGCATTAACGAGACCGATGTAGCCGTTGTCAAGCAGCTGAGCACCTTTGCTTCCGGCGAAGAACTGGAAAAGATTGCGGTATCCATTGAAGACACCTTGAAGAACGAGCTGTTTATCAAGCCTGTGATCGGTATCGGTACCGTTGCCGGCCATCTGCGTGAACTGGCTGATGCCTATAAAGAGGCGCAGACTGCCATTGATGTGGGTAAGGTCTTTGACACCGAAAAGAGTATCATTAATTATGAGAACCTGGGAATCGGTCGGCTGATTTATCAGCTGCCCACCACGCTCTGTGAGATCTTCCTCACGGAAGTGTTCAAAAAGAGTTCTATTGATGCCTTGGATCAGGAGACCCTGTTTACCATTAATAAGTTCTTTGAGAATAATTTGAATGTTTCTGAAACCTCCCGGAAGTTGTTTGTCCACCGCAATACCCTGGTATACCGCTTGGAGAAGATCAAGAAGCTCACAGGCCTGGACCTGCGGCAGTTTGATCATGCCATCGTATTTAAGGTTGCGCTGATGGTCCGTAAGTACCTTTCTTCCCGGGAAACCAGATGAACCTGTCCCGTTAAGCCGCACGAACCCGTGCGGCTTAACGTTCTGTTTAAGGGTTTGGTAGAATCGCTGAAAATTGCTGATTCCCAGTATTTTTCAGCGGCTGTTTGTTGACAGTACACTTACAATGTGTTACAATTTGGTTACATTATGGTTGTGGAGATAACGCTATGATTGAGTTTTCTGAAGTAACAAAGTCCTATAGTGTAGGCACCCACGCGCTGCGTGGCATCAATATGCAAATTGAAGATGGTGAGTTTGCTTTTTTGGTAGGACCTTCCGGCTCCGGTAAGTCTACCATCATTAAGCTGATCACCGGTGAATTGGAGCCAACCTCCGGCACGGTCCACGTGAATGGTTACTCCTTGGAGCGGATCCGCAAGCGGGAAATTCCCTATCTGCGGCGCACCATTGGCGTTGTGTTCCAGGACTTCCGTCTGATCGAAACCAAGACGGTGTACGAGAATGTGGCATTTGCTATGCGGGCCATTGGCGCAAGGGAAGCGGAGATCCGGGATCGGGTACCCTACATATTGGAACTGGTTGGTCTGGAGAATAAGAGCCGCCGCCACCCTACAGAGCTTTCCGGCGGTGTGCAGCAGCGTCTTGCCATTGCAAGAGCCTTGGTCAACAACCCCTCTACCATTATTGCCGACGAGCCTACCGGTAACCTGGACCCTGCAAGATCCTTGGAGATTATGAGCCTTTTGCAGGAGATCAACAACTTGGGTACGACTATGCTGGTAGTTACCCACGAGCGGGATTTGGTGGAACGGTTCGGTAAACGTGTCATTGCCATTAACGATGGCTTGGTGGTCCATGACGGAATGGATGGGTATTACAGAATATGAAAGTAACAAATTTAGGTTATTTGATTAAGGAAGGCATCCGGGGAATCTTTCTCCACGGATTTATGTCCTTCGCGGCTGTCCTGGTTACAGTTGCGTGTTTGGTGATCGTGGGCAGCTTCACCATTTTGGTGTACAATGTAAATATTATGGTGGAGGATCTGAACAAGACCAATGAGATCTTAGCCTATGTAGACAGCGACCTGTCTGATGCGGAGGCAAGAAGTATTGGTACTAAGATCAATCAGATTCCCAACATCTACCAGGCGGATTTTAAGTCCCGGGAAAAGGCGCTGGAAGAGTTTGTGGCTGACCATCAGGACGATCCTGCCTTTGGCGGCCTGGTTCCTACCGATTTGCGGCATCGTTTCGTCATTGTTTTGGAAAACAATGAACTGATGGCCGAGACCGTGGAGCAGATTGAAATGATCCCCGGTATCGTAAAGGTCAATGCTGCCTTTGAAATGGCAGAGGGCTTTATTACCCTGAAAAATGTGCTGCATATTGCATCCGTAGCGGTCATCGGCGTGCTGCTGGTTGTCAGTCTTTTGATTATTTCCAACACTGTTAAACTGGCTATGTATGACCGGAAAGAAGAAATCTCCATTATGAAGATGGTGGGCGCAACCAACGGCTTCATCCGTCTGCCCTTTGTTGTGGAAGGTTTTGCGCTGGGTATGCTGGGCGCCATCATTGCATTCTTCCTGGAGTGGGGAATGTACAATGTGCTGGTGGATCGGCTGGCAGCGGTGGATACCCTGAAGCTGTTTAGCTTTGTTCCCTTTGATCAGCTGCTGATGCCGATGGTAGCAACCTTTGTGCTGGCAGGCCTGTTCGTGGGTATCGTGGGTAGCTGGACATCTATCCGCAAGTTTATGGACGTATAATTGCGATTTACCTCCCGGGGAAGGAGAACATAATGAAAAACAAAAAGTTTTGGGTGAGCCTGCTGGCGGGCCTTTTGGCAGCGCTGATGCTTTTTGGCTTGATTGCCGGCATTTTACCCACCTATGTTAGCGCAGAAAAATCCTCTGCAGAAATTAAAGAAGAGATCAACCAGTGGAAAGAACAGCTGAAGCAGAATCAGTCTGAGGTTTCCAAACTGGAGAGTCAGCTTTCTGCCAATATGGATAAAATGGAAGATGTGGTCAACCAAAAGAATGTAACCGACCAACAGATCTTTCTGCTGCATCAGCAGGTGCAGAATATCAATCAGCAGATCACCGCTTATAGCGAACTGATCGCCGATAAGCAGGATGAACTGGATGCGGCAACTGTCCGCTGGCAGGAACTGAGCAACAAGTATAAAGAGCGTATCCGTGCTATGGAAGAGGACGGCAAGCTTTCCTATTGGTCTGTGCTGTTTAAAGCCAACAGCTTTTCCGATTTCCTGGATCGGCTGAGTATGATCGATGAGATCGCTGCTGCAGACCAGCGCCGTTTGGAAGAACTGAACGAAGCAGCCGTAGCTGTGAAGAATGCCAAGGAAGGCCTGGAGTCTGAAAAGACTGCACTGGAAGATAGCAAGAAGGAACTGGAAGCATCCTCCAAGAAACTGGAGGAGTCCCAAAAAGAGTCCGATGAATTGCTCAAGCAGCTGATCGCAACCGGTCAGGAATATCAGAATCTTTTGGACGAAGCGGAGCGTAAGGAAAGCGAAACAGCTTCCACCATCGATAAGCTGGAATATGCCTACGATGCCGCCAAGGACCGGGAATACCGGGAATGGCTGGCGCAGCAGAAACCCACACCCGGCGGCCCCGGCAGCAATGTGGTGGACGGCGTTACTTGGCTGATGCCCATTAATTACACCCGTTTCTCCAGTCCCTTTGGCTGGCGAATCCACCCCATCTACGGTGATTACCGTTTCCATTACGGTGTAGACTTGTCTGCGCCCCAGGGCACCCCCATCTATGCCAGCCGCGGCGGTCAGGTAACTACCACCGCTTATGAAGCAGGCGGCGCCGGCTATTATGTCAGCATTAACCACCTGGATGGTTTTGCTACCCGGTATCTGCATATGACCCACTATATCGTATCTCCCGGTCAGTATGTGGCAGCCGGACAGGTGATTGGTTACTGCGGCTCTACCGGCGGTTCTACCGGTCCGCACCTGCATTTTAGCGTCTACTATAACGGCACAGCCGTGAATCCTGCCCAGTACATCAATATTTCCTGAGCGTATTTAAAAGAGTTTTTTGAGGTGAAAGAGAATGAACCTAAAATCCCTTTTTGAAAAAGTGGGATCGAGTTTGCGAGAGTATACATCAGACGGAAAGACCCTTGCCCAGAAAAGCATACCCCTTGTTTTGGTGATTGCCTTTGCATCGGTAACGGTAATTGCTGCACTGGGTGTTCAGGTTACGGAACAGGGCTATATGGGAACTTTGGAAACTGAGAAGCAGAAACTGGAAACTGAGAAACAGGAACTGGCAGATACGCTTGCAGACACAGAGGTGCTCTTAAACCAATTAAAGACAGTTCAGGCAAATACAGAAAAGCTTTTGGAAGAAGCGGAAGAGGAAGAAAAAGCGGTAGCGGACAGAATTGCAGAGCTGAAAAAGACGTATGAGATCCTGCAGGATCGGGAACAACAGAGATGGATCCTGCCTATCCAGTACCAAATGTGCACCAGTTATTTCGGCTACCGAAACCACCCCATCCTGGGTGAGGGCAAATTCCATTACGGTGTAGACCTGGCTGCGGCGCACGGAACACCCATCGTTGCCGCTCGCAGTGGAACGGTCACGACTGCTGCTTATGAAGAGGGTAACGCGGGATATTATGTAAACATCGACCATTTGGACGGCTTTGAATCCCGCTATATGCATATGGCCAAATATATTGTAACAGAAGGCCAGTTTGTGATCGCCGGCCAGATCATCGGTTATTGCGGCGCAAGCGGCGCAGCCACCGGTCCCCATCTGCATTTTGGCATTTACCAAAATAATGAGGCAGTAAACCCTGCCGACTACATAGAAATGTATTAAACATATCCCACAGTCCTTCCGGGCTGTGGGAAATTTCCATATTGTATGAGGTGAAAATTATGGATGCAAGTCGGAAATGGATGAAATTTCTTTGGAAGAGTTTCACATATGTCTTAGTGGCAGTTCTGGCTTCTGCGATTTCTCTGTCTTTGTGGGGAGAGCGCTACTCTAAGCTGGCGGAGCTGGAAAATATCATCGACGAGATGTTTGTGGGTGAGTATGACCGGGCAGACATCGAGGATGCGGCAGCTGCTGCCATGGTCTATGCTCTGTCAGACCAATGGAGCTACTATTTGACCCAGGAGGAGTACGTTTCCCATCAGGAAAGTGCCAGCAATTCCTATGTGGGCATTGGTGTTACTGTTGCTCAGCGGGAGGATGGAACCGGCTTTGATATTTTGACGGTAGAACCCGGCGGTTCTGCGGCGGATGGCGGTATTCGTCCCGGTGATATTATGATTGAAGTGGACGGACAGTCCCTTGCACAAAAAGATAATGCCGAAATGCGCGCTATGACCCAGGGAGAAGTCGGTACGACGGTCAAGATCGGCGTCCTGCGAGACGGTGAAAAAATGGAATTTACGCTGGAGCGCCGAAAGATCCAGGTAAAGGTGGCCGAAGGTCAGCTTTTGGATGGCAATATCGGTCTTGTGCGTATTGATAACTTTAATTCCGGTTGCAGCAAGATGACAATCGATGTGATCAAATCCCTGGTGGACCAGGGTGCCACCTCCCTTATTTTCGATGTGCGCAACAACCCTGGCGGCTATGTAAATGAAATGGTGAGGGTGCTGGATTACCTGTTGCCGGAAGGGGTAGTGTTCCGGGAAATGGACTATGCGGGCAACACCGATGAGCGCTACTCCGATGCAGACTGTATCGAGATGCCTATGGCTGTACTGGTAAACGGCAATAGCTACTCCGCAGCGGAATTCTTTGCGGCCTGCCTGCAGGAATATGAGTGGGCAGTTGTGGTAGGGGAACAGACCAGCGGTAAAGGCTACTATCAGTACACGCTGGAGCTTTCGGACGGATCTGCGGTGAACCTCTCCTGCGGTAAGTACTTTACGCCCAGCGGTGTCAATCTGACAGAAGCCGGTGGCATCAAGCTGGATGTGACCTTAAAAGTAGATCAGGAGACTGCCGCGCTGATTTACGGCAAGCTCCTCGAGCCTCAGGACGATCCCCAGCTGCAGGCGGCCATTGAAGCCCTGCAGAAAACAGGCCGATAAAATTCCCGAAAGTAAGGAAAAAACCTTGACTAAATAGCGTTTTTTTTCTATAATGTTCTAAGCTATGGAAACAATTGCATAAGAAAGGACTTATTTGTATGGCTAAGGAATTTAAGATTACCAGTCTGCGTCTGGCAGATCTGGAAAAGGAACTGAATTACTTGAAGACCACCCGGGAACGCGAGATCGCAGCGATGATGGCAGAAGCCCGTTCCTACGGCGACTTGTCTGAAAACTCTGAATATGATGCAGCGAAAAACGAGCAGGCAAAGCTCTATGGCCGTATTGCTGAGATCGAAGATATCCTGTCCCACGCCGTGATCATTGAGGATGAGAACGAAGCTTCCGGTCTGGTAGGCCTGGGCTGCAGTGTTACCGTTGAAAATGAAGCCGGTCAGAAGGTTACCTATAAGATCACCGGTTCTCAGGAAGCCAATCCTATGGAGTTTAAGCTCTCCGATGATTCTCCCTTTGGCCGTGCAGTGGTCGGCAAGGCAATTGGCGACACCTTTACTGTCAATGCACCCTCCGGCTCTTACAGCATGAAGGTGCTGGACATTACACGCGAGGGTTAAGCTATGGCAAATTTTGTACCGCAGGCTGAACTGCCTGTATCCGAGCAGGCCCAGATCCGCCGGGATAAGCTGGCAGCGCTCCAGGCTGAGGGCCGCGATCCTTTCCAGCAGACTAAGTTTGATTTTGATGCGGATTCTGCCGCCATCAAGGCGGATTACGACACTTTTGAGGGCAAGACCGTGAAGGTTGCCGGCCGCCTTATGAGTAAGCGTGGCCAGGGCAAAGTTATGTTCTGCGATCTGCAGGACTGCTCCGGCCGCATCCAGCTGTTTGTGAAGATCGATGAGCTGGGTGAAGAGGAGTATGCCCGTTTTAAGAAGTACGATATCGGCGATATCGTGGGTGTGGAAGGCGAAGTCTTCAAGACCAAGACCGAGGAGATCTCCGTCCGGGCAAAGGTGGTCACCCTGCTGAGTAAGTCTCTGCTGCCTCTGCCGGAAAAGTACCACGGCCTGACCGATAAGGAAATGCGTTTCCGTCAGCGCTATGTGGATCTGATGGTCAACCCCGAGGTAAAGCAGAACTTCGTGATCCGTAGCAAGTTCATTAAGTACATGCGCAACTACCTGGACAATATGAACTACATCGAGGTAGAGACCCCGGTGCTCAATACCATCGCCGGCGGCGCTTCTGCCCGTCCCTTTATTACCCACCACAATACCCTGGATATCGATATGTATATGCGTATCGCCACCGAGCTGCCTCTGAAGCGGCTGATCATTGGCGGTATGGATCGGGTGTATGAGATCGGCCGTATCTTCCGTAACGAGGGTATGGACCCCAAGCACAACCCCGAGTTTACCACCGTTGAGCTGTACCAGGCTTACGCCGACTTCCACGACATGATGGACATCGCCGAGGGTATTATCTCCGGCGCTGCCAAGGAGATCCTGGGCACTTACGAAGTGGATTGGATGGGTGAGCACATCGACTTGACCCCCGGCTGGCGCCGTATGACGATGGTGGAAGCCGTTAAGGAGTATCTGGGTATCGATTTTGATGCCATTACCGATGATGCAGAAGCCGTTGCCGCTGCTAATGCCAAGGGTGTAGAACTGGCAGACGCTGCTGAAAAGACTTGGGGCAATGCCCTGTATGCTTGCTTCGATCAGCGGGTGGAAGAGCACCTGATCCAGCCTACATTTATTACAATGTATCCGGTAGAGGTCAGCCCCTTGACCAAGCGCAGCCCCAAAGATCCCCGCCTGACCGAACGGTTCGAACTGTTTATCTGCCATAGCGAGCATGCCAATGCCTATTCCGAGCTGAACGATGCCAACGGGCAGATAGGGCGTTTTATGAAGCAGGTGGAGCAGCGGGAGCGTGGCGACGATGAAACTGAAATGCTGGACGAGGGTTTCCTGGACGCTATGGTATACGTTATGCCTCCTACGGGCGGTATGGGCA
>JAZUSG010000103.1:0-8386 GCA_045606605.1 Faecousia sp. | reverse complement strand
ACTCAACCCCGGCGACACCCGTTCCGGACGCAAGTGTAGGTCTTGACTAATCGAATATATCTTCACCAACATAAATCGAAGGGGCATCGCCTTGGCGATACCCCTTCCTTCGTTTTTAGAACCAGTTGCTGATTATTCGTTGCCAACCTGGACTTCCGAATCGTCGTAAATCGGAGAAAACTGCAGTGCGTCCTGGATAGTGTTAAATGCGTTGGTATCACTGGCTCCGAGCGTCAAGTGCTTTTCTTTTGCAGTAATAGCCGGATACTGAAGCCAGCTTACTTGATGTGTGTAGTTGATCCAAGCATCAATGATCCAGCCCTCTTGTACTTCCTCTATGGTGTAAGAGACATAGCCACGGTGATTCTCACCGTCTCTCGGCATGGAGAATTCGGCAAATACATCTGTGGATGTCTGCTCACCCCAGAAAATACTGGTGGATGTGTAGGTTTCGTTACCAAGAGAATAATAAGGAGCCGTATAGACCTGGCTTCCATCGTTATACAGAACTTGGCCGGACAGATCACTGCACGACACCCAACCCTTGTTATTGCGGTAAGCTGGCCAAAGCTGAATAACATCTGTGCCATAGAAACCGGGATCGATCACCCATTGGAAATGGTGGAAGATCTTCCACTGTTCATGTTCTCCGGCAAGCTCCACACCGATTCCGGTGATTCTTAACTCCTCTTGGTCATAGGCAGTGTAGATATGAATAACACCGTCTTCTTGTAGTTCCTGTACTCTGCGGCCATTATTAACCGGGTGATCATTTACCTCTACCACGACTCGGACAGCATCCTTGCAGGACAGCAGGTCTTCCTCCGTCAAATCGTCCAGAATGTGCTCGGGGAATCCGAGGGATTGCAGATGGTCCTTGACTTGCTGAATCTCAGTATTCTCGGTCTGGGATGCAGCTTGCCAATCCATAGGATGCTGATGGAAGAACAGGTATCCGCATCCGCACCCGATCAGTATCGCAATGACCAGAATGATAGAAATGGTATTGTCGGTGAATCGTACAGGAGCCGTAGATATACAGTAACCCGCTTCATCCAGCTCCTTAGATAGTTTTACGAGGCTGCGGATAATGCAAATGTAGAAAATCAGAAAAACAATTCCCAGGAGCAAGCCGCCAGGGACCTGCAAAATGGCGAGTGCACAGATGAATGCTGACCAAACGATCAGCGCAGCCACTCCACCTGCATGCGGTTCGATACCCGCCTTTTCCTGTACACTCCGCAATGCTTTCCAGAAACAAATGTACAGGAGGAAGATAATGGCCATGTTAAGCACATTCAAAACCGAAGCAATAGAAGAAGCATAGAATGTACTTTGATAGATCGTCGTATTTAGGATCAGAGTTGGAAAGTAGTATGCACTGCGGACAACAGTAATAATCCAACAAGCATTGAACCACTTGTTCTCCTTACGCAGTGTCCTAAAGCCCAAAATGGTAAGGATCATTCCAATTGCCGGAAGAAGGTAGTTCAACCCTAAGAAGTTCAGGGTGATGGCACCCAAAGCAAAGCCTGTAAGGATTCTGTTGATTGCTTTCCGCCAAGGGGTAACTTCGTAGGCAATATCGTCAGGAGGAAGCTCTGCCATGTTGCTTTGCAACATCGAGTCAAATTCCTGCTCGTTCAGGTTATTTACATCATACTCACGCATGGCCGTCACCTCCTAACAGCTTGCGCAGGCGCTTCTTGATGCGGTAAAGGCGACCTTCAATCGCCCGTTCTGTCATACCGATTTCAGAAGCGATTTGGGCAGTGGTTTGTAAGTAATAATACTTTCTGTAGAAGATAAGCCGATCTTTTTGAGAAAGCTGAGCTACAGCGTTTCGTAATTCATTCTGGCGTTCCCTCTGCAGCAGTTGTTCTTCAGGGGTTGGCTCCAGGGACGGAGTATCAGCTGTTACTTCGACTTCTTCGTAAGGAGCCTTTAATGACCGCAACTTGTTAAGGGCAACACTTCGAGTGACAGAAGTAATCCATGCAGTCCAGCTCCCGCGTTCGTCATCGTATAAATGAACTTTATCCAGTATCCGCATTACTGCTTCTGAAAGACACTCTTCACGATCCTGCTCATTGGAAACAATAGGCTTGATGATATACTGCATCAGCGGTCCATAGTGGCTGATCAGCTCGTCTGCACCAGAAGGATGCTGCTTTCTAAGCATCTCAATGATATCACTTTCCTGCATAAATACCCCCCTTTCTCAAAAAGTTCCTTCACTTAATAATACACTGAGTTCACAGAAAACCCACGCCCATTTCCAATTATATTTTATGGGGAGAAAAATGTCTACCAATGCAAAGCAAATCGCCCTGGAGCTGATCTCCAGGGCGGTATTACTTACGGATTCAGTTTCTGGCTAACAATTGCCATCTGCTCTGCAGTAGGTTTCCAATCGAAACGGGTCTCAATGATTTGATCCTCATAGCAGAGAAGATAGGGGTATGCCCACCAGCCTTCCTCGCTGTACAAACGGTAGACTTCGTCTGCTCCCCAGGGTGCAGGGTCTTGCTCTTTGTAGATCATCCGATTACCGACAGGCCAATCACTGTGGGTTTCGTCCTGTTCGTAATACATCTGTTCCTTGCACCAATCGTAGAGGAACGGTGCCTTTACCGTCACGATGGTATATTTCAGATCAGGTGCGGAGGAAGTGCCTTCCAGACTGAACTTGGAATCACGTTGATGCACAACTCGATAACCAAGAAGCATCGTTTCATGGAACCGATTTTCAGTTAGACCGTCCTCATTGTTGGCATCCATGAGATCAGAAAGGTTCAATGGCGCAACATCCTCTTTGAAGTCTGTATCCAAAACACCGGACCGGGTGGCAGTCAGCGTGATGTTCACGACCAAAGCAGTCATAATCATAGGCAGAATAAAGCAAGCGGCAAATGTCATTGCTCTAGCACTAGCACAGGGGACGGTTCTTTGTGTTCTCTGGTGCAAACCTTTTAACGATTCTTCGCACATTTTAACGAAAGGGTATACCATTTAACGATTCCCCGTACTTTTTAACGAAAGGTCTGTCGGGGTGTGCATTTTGGGTAAGGGGGTGTGCATTTTGGGCAAGGGGGTGCGCAGATTACGGTAAGGGGTGTGCATTATCGACCATAGAAGTATGCAAACAACAGGAACACACAGAACCGTCCCCCGTGCTATGGCGGCGATTACATACCAGCCAAGCCAATAACACCGCATTTGTCCAAGCTATTAATAAATATATTGCCCTTAACCTCCAGCCTGATAGACTCAGTTTTTTGCCGTCAATCTTCAATGGCAGTCTAAACGCACCCCATTTTTAATATGACTGTACAGCATAATCATTGCAGCATACCCATTTTGATCAAATATCAGTTTGAGGTTTCTTAGATAGCAGATCCCGAAACCAAACATATACACCAAATGTCCAGCCAAGCATGGTAGGCATTTCATACTCGTCCTGCACATCCACATTCCCGTCAACCACATTATACTTTTCCCACAAGTGGCCGCTATGCTCATAGCACTTCTCCACCAAATACACAAATTTTTTCATAATTCGCCAGGCATCTTCCATATATCCATACCGTAAAAGTCCGCCCACGACAATCATTTGCATCGGTGCCCAGCCATTGGGATATCCCCATTGGTAATTTCCGGGTGCATCCGTCTTTTCACAGGTTGCAATTCCATACTCTGCTTCAATTCGGCACAGTGACTCCCGCGCAATTTTTGCTTCCTCCTTTGTGGCCATGCCGCAATATAGCGGATAAAAGCAGGCTGCGCTGAAAATATCGTTTCTGTTTTGTTCGACGAAATTATAATCCATAAAAATTCCGTCCGCATTTTTTAAATATCGTCGGCACAGCTCACCGCGCTTTTCAGCCAATTTTGACCACACGACAGCCTCTTCCACGCTCCCCAGCTCCATAGCAAAATCATGCATATTTTCCTCAAACGCATACATCAGGCTATTTAGATCTGCAGGTGCAAATTGATAGGTTTTACCATTCATACGGGGGTTCATATCCCAACCACTCTCACCGGCAGAGACCAATGCCCGTGCAGCAATTTCATCCGGCACATCATAAAGCTGCCCCGTTCTGTCGCGAAATTGTTTTGCCTCTGCAACGATTTTTTGTGGTGTAAGCGGCATTGTATCATAGTATGTCAAACCAATAGGACTTGTTCGGCTGCTTTGCCAAAATCGATATTCCTTTTTCAAATCCGCATATGCGTCCGCCAGCCACGCTTTATCCTTTGTATTTTCATAATAATCCCGTATCATCATAGAAAGAAACGGAGGTTGAGAATTAAACAGAGCAAACGTTTGGTTGGCATTTAGAACAAATCCGTACTGACGGATCAGATAACGCATATTATCAATATCATTTTTAATTTGGTTCAAATCACTGCGTACCAGTAATCCCTTATGAATAAAATAAGTGTCCCAGTAGAACATCGCCCGAAAACCTGTATATGCACAGGGCATAATATACGGATAAGGCAGGCCGATCAATTCACCGTCACTGTCCGGTGTATATGCTACACATTTGGGCAAATTTTCATTTATGTATTGCAAAATATCCATATTTGTCGCCTCCTGCTAATATTATACACATCTAAATTAAAAAAACAAATGACAAAGTACCTTTTCGAATAGGAAAGCGCTTTTTGCATAGAAATGTGAATCAGGTTCAGCAAATTGCGAACTGAAAAAGCCACCCAGCTGGGTGGCTTTACGAATTTTAGTAAAGAATAGTATCATTCTTTATTGTCATTTTGCATTCTCCTTTGCAGTTCTGCAAGAGGCGATCAACATTACTCTTAAAGATGTGCATTTAAAAGAAAGGATTTTAAAGGTTTGTTCGTCGATATGTTTTGGTAGCATAAGGGAGGGTTCTGTGTGTTCTGCGGTATAAACCTTTTAACGATCTCTCGCACCTTTTAACGAAAGGGTATACAATTTAACGATCCCCCACACCTTTTAACGAAAGGTGGGCGGGGTGTACATTTGGTATCAAAACAAGTCTTTTATTTTAGAAAACCGGCGGTAGCTTTTGCTATCGCTGTTTTTCTGTTGGGCAAAAGGCAGGGAAGGGCAAAGGACTTTAAAGGTAAAATGACCCGTAAGGGGAAGGAAGGCAAAGGGGAAGTGAAGCCGTGTTATTTACAAATACTGCGCCCTGTGCTATAATGTGACCCATCATTGGGCGGCAGGAAAATGGTTCATTTTCATTGTATAGGAGAAAGAAAAAATGGATTTGAGAGTATTTGGAACGGTTCATTGGCTCTATCTGGCAAGCACTGTTCCGCTAACCGTGATCGGGCTGCTTCTGGCAAAGAAGTATGCCAAAACCGAAAAAGCACAAAGCATTGTTTTGAAGTCACTGGCAGGACTTTTGCTGATATGGATCATCATCAACCGGCTTTCTCAGGTATACAGATATGCCGATGTCCGCTGGGAACAGATCATACCCGACAGCTTCTGCGGAATGACCAGCTTGGTGCTGGCGTTATCCGTACTGTTTGGGAAAAAGGATAACTGTGTGTACCATTTCACCTGGTTTTTAGGCCTTGTTGGGGGACTCATTACGGTGTTTAACCCCACATTTCTGGATCAGGGTCCGTCGGTTTTTTACTTACCTACCATATCCGGCCTTCTGCATCACAGTCTGGCTCTGGCGGTGGTGGGTGCGTTGCTTATTTTCAATCAAATTCAGATCACCTATAAAAAATGGTACTGCACATTCTTTGGCTTTACCGCCTATTTGACCCTTGGCGCATTTCAAATGTCGGTATTCGGCTTTGCAGATTCCTTTCACATTGTCGAGCCGATCCTTTCGGGAACACCGTTAACGGCGTGGGTCATGGCGCCGTTGTATGCGGTGGGATACGGGCTTGTTTTGCTGGTGATCGAGCTTGTCCGCAAAAAAAGAAAAACCCCTAACGCAGCAGATCGGTCTGTGTGCGCCGGGGAAAAATGAGTTGTGTATTTCATAAAAAGCAAATGAGGGTTTTCCTATGGAGATTCAGGCAAACTGCAAATGCGGAAAAATGCATATTTTTACCTCTGAGGTCATCGTCAAAGAGGGGGCGATCCTGGAACTGCCCCGATTGTTGCAGCAATATAGCGCCCAAAAGGTATTTTTGATCGCGGATAAGAATACCTACGCTGCAGCAGGCGAAGCGGTGAGGAAAATCGTGGAAAAAACCGTTAAGGTGGCAAGCTGCATTTTTGCAGAAGATGCCTTGGAGCCGGACGAGCGCAGCGTTGGCAGAGCAGTTATGTATTATGAAGCCGACTGCGATGTGGTGATCGGCGTTGGCTCCGGCGTAATCAACGATATCAGCAAGATCGTTGCCAATATGGCAGGAAAACCCTATATCATCGTGGGCACTGCGCCTTCTATGGACGGCTATGCCTCCGCCACCTCGTCCATGACCCGTGACGGCTTGAAAATATCCCTGAACAGCAAGTGCGCTGATGTGATCGTCGGTGATCTGGATATCTTATGTCAGGCACCTGTCAAAATGATGGCCTCCGGTCTGGGAGATATGCTTGCCAAATATGTGAGCATCTGTGAGTGGCGCATTGCCCACATCATCACCGGGGAGTATTACTGCGAGAATATCGCCCAACTGATGAGGCAAGCCCTGAAAAAGTGCGTTGATAACGCCCCGGGCCTGCTGAAACGGGACAAAGAGGCAGTCAAAGCCGTATTTGAAGGACTGGTGATCGGCGGCATGGCTATGGCTTATGCTGGGGTATCCCGTCCTGCCTCCGGTGTGGAGCATTATTTTAGCCATGTGTGGGATATGCGGGGCGTGGAATTCGGCACACAGGTGGATTTTCACGGCATTCAGTGCGCTATGGCCACCTACCACGCGGTGAAACTCTATGAGATCGTCAAAACCTTGCAGCCGGACTACGAAAAGGCGTCTGCATATGTGGCTGCCTTTGACCGGACTGCCTGGGAGCAGACCCTCAGGGCATTTCTGGGCAAAGGCGCAGAAGCGATGATCGCCCTGGAAAAGAAAGAGGGCAAGTATCGCAAAGATACGCACCGGGAAAGATTTGCCGTGATCCGGGATCACTGGAACGAAATTCTGACCATTATCGATGAGGAATTGCCGTCCTCTCAGGAAATTAAAAACATACTTCACACCATCGGCATTTCTACCGATCTGACCACCCTGGGCGTGGATACACAGTGCGCCCAAACCACCTTCAAAGCCACAAAAGATATCCGGGATAAATATGTTTTGTCCCGTTTGGCCTGGGATCTGGGTATTTTGGAAGAGCTTTCCCGACAAATATAAAAGAGCAGGCAGCTTGGAAGCTGCCTGCTCTTTTTTAATAGAAATTATCTTCGGGGCGGGTCCAGTAGTACAGGATAAAGTAGATGACCAGTCTGTGAATTTCCTCAAGAATCTGTGAGTAGGAAAATTCTTGCCAATACATACGGGCAATGAGGCGGCACTCGTTGTGTATGCGAATGGGGTGGATACCGCCTTTCGGCAGGCGCAGAAGCATGGCAGCCCACATTTTTTCTTCGTAAAGGTCTAAAAATTCTATTTCCCCCGGCGTCAGGGGTATGCAATCATATTCTTTATTGCGAATCCGCTCGTATTGCGCTTCGTCCATATCCGGCGGTACCGGGGCTTTGACATAGATATCCCAGGTTTCTAGGGCGCTTTTGGTCAAAAGCCTGGCGTTTTCCTCCCGGGTCTTGCCAAGTTTTCCCCACGCATTGCCGATCTGCGCCAGATCGTGCGCTAAGGCGTCAAATTGCACCGCAAAACGCAGCGCCATGTCCTGGGTCCAGCGGATCTGGATCCAGTAAGGCTCGGAATAATGGGGGGTGATATTCAGCTTTCCGTCTTTTGTTTGACGGTACAGCTCCATGATGTACTCGCCGCCATTCATAGACAATATAGGCTTTTTGCTGGACATAACGGCACACTCCTTTGGTTATTCCGGGTGAAAAGATCATTTTTCTTTGGGTGACCAGTAATACTGAATGAAAAGGTTTGCCAGTTGACGGGTCTCATTGCGCACAATGATGGGGGGCGCATTCAGCTTGTACAGGCGGGCCAGACGGCAGGCACGGGAATGGATATGTATGGGGTCAACACCGCCCATGGGCATACGCTGTAGCATTTCTTCCTGCTGCTTTTGCTGGTAGAGCGCTATATAAAGCAATTCGTCAAAGGTCAGGGGCGTGTCTTTCCGATTTTTTTTGGCGAGCCGCTCAAACTCTGCTGCGTCCATTCCCGGGGGCTCCAGCGGGCGGATATAGGTATCCCAAACCTCTAAAACCCGCGGGGAAAGCAGCGCGGCATTTTCCTCTTTGGTCTTGCCAAGCGTGTCAAGTCGGATCGT
>JAZUSG010000102.1:0-6977 GCA_045606605.1 Faecousia sp. | reverse complement strand
CTGCTTTCATTTCTTTTTCACCTACTTTTTTATTGTGTAGACTCGCTTTTAAGGTGGGTGCATTCCATCACCATCTTAAACCTTTTCAATGCGGCTTGACTATTTTAGCAGAGGAATTTTCAAAAGTCAAGAACTTTTTCGAACTTTTTCTACCCTTACAGCGCCATTACCAAGTCCAACATAGCATTTTTCTCAATTACGCCGGTATGCAGCTCTTTTTTCTGCCGCAGACCTGCCAGATTCTCCGGAATGGGCCAGCCGGTCAGCGCTTGCAGGGCTTCCATTTGCGCAAATTCGTCCATCTGCTCTGTGTTGCCCAAGGCATTGAGCACCGCTGCGGGGAATTTATAGGCAGATGCGGTGGAGAGTACCACCATCGGCCGGGTATCGCCGGTTTTGTTTACATAATCTTCTGCCACTGCCCAACCGGTAGCGGTATGAGGGTCGCACAGATAGTTCTGCTCCTGCCACACGGTACGGATGGTCTCTTTTGCCTTGGTATCGTCGCAGTAGCCTGCCCAGAACTCCTGGGAAATCGCCTGCTTGACCTGCTCCGGAACCGTATAGAAGCCATCGGTATTTAACTGCTTCATCAGCTCTGCCACCAGGTTTGCATCTCCGGAGAGGAAGTACAGCAGCCGCTCCAAATTGGAAGAGACCAAAATGTCCATAGAGGGAGAGTCGGTCTTATAGAAAGGACGGCGGCGGTCATAAGTACCGGTTTCAATAAAGTCCGTCAGCACGTTGTTGGCATTGGAAGCGCAGATAAGCTTGCCTACCGGCAGACCCAGGTGCTTTGCGATCCAGCCGGCTAAGATATCACCGAAGTTACCGGTGGGCACACAGAAGTTTACCGGATCGCCCATTTGGAGCTGTCCTCTGCGCATAAGATCCGCGTAGGCCTTAAAGTAATAGGTGATCTGAGGCGCAAGCCGGCCAATATTAATGGAGTTAGCCGAAGACAGGCGCAGACGGTTGCCGCCGGGGAGTCTCCCCTCTTGTGCAGAGCCGAAAATGTTTTTCACACCGGTCTGGGCGTCATCGAAATTACCACGGATGGCGCAGACTGCCACATTGTTACCCTCTTGGGTAACCATCTGCGCCCGCTGCACTGCGGATACACCGCCGTCGGGGTAAAATACACAGATTTTGATGCCGGGAACATCCCGGAAACCGGCCAGCGCAGCCTTACCGGTATCGCCGGAGGTGGCGGTCAGGATAAGGATATCCTCCTCCATTCCCTTTTGGGTCTTGGCTGCGGTGAGCAGCTGGGGCAGCATACACAGCGCCACATCCTTAAAGGCAGAGGTAGGGCCCCGGAACAGCTCCAGCACCGTGAATTTTCCGGTGTCGGCGGTAGGGGTCAGCTCCTCGGTCTGAAACTTGCCCCGGTATGCCCGGTCCACCAGCGTTTCCATATCGGAAATATCCGGCAGCAGCGCGCCGATAATACGGGTCGCCATCTGCATCGTATCCTCCTGCAGGCAGGCGGCTACGTCAAATTCCGGGAGCTTTTCCGGCACATACAGACCGCCATCCGGCGCAAGACCGGACAGGACCGCCTGGGCGCTATCTACACAATCATTTTGGTTTCGGGTGGAGTGATACAGCATAGGGGTTCTCCTTTGCAAACTTTTCGTTTTATTTCTTGACTTTCTGCACTAATACAAAGTATAATGGGTTGTAATTATTAGTTTTTTGCCACAATTGCAATTATATAGGGTATATGATATACTTTTTTACATAAAAATGCAAGTGGTTTCCGATCATTTATTTCATAGTAGAGATTTTAGGAGGAATTGAAAATGCGTATCGGATTGCTGGGTTTTGGCGTTGTTGGAAGAGGCGTTTACGACCTGACCGCTTCCCGGGATGATATCTCTGTGGTTAAGGTGGTCTGTCTGGAGGATGTAACCCTGCCGGACGCCCAGGTAACCAAGAATTTCCAGGACGTGCTGGACGACGATTCCATCGATACTGTGGTGGAAGCTATGGGCGGTCTGCACCCCTCTTATGAGTTTGTCCGGGCTGCGATCGAAGCCGGCAAGCACATCATCACCTCCAATAAGGCGCTGGTGGCCACATTCTATGACGAACTGATCCCCCTGGCTAAGGAAAAAGGCGTTTGCTTCCGCTGCACTGCTGCTGTAGGCGGCGGTATCGGCTGGCTCAGTGAACTGGAACGGGCCAGAAGAATGCAGACGATCCAGCAGGTAGGCGGCATTATGAACGGCACCTGCAATTACATTTTGGATTCTATGACCCGCCTGGGTCTTACATACGCTGATGCCCTCAAGCAGGCGCAGCAGCTGGGTTACGCAGAAGCCAACCCCACCACCGATGTGGAAGGCATTGACACCTGGCACAAGGTGATCCTGTCCTCCAACATCGCCTTCGGTATCAGCCTGGATACCGACACCGTTCCCGTTGCCGGTATCAGCCGCATCCAGGCTGCCGATGTGGAGAATTTCACTGCACACGGTATGGTCTGCAAGCTGGTCTCCACCGGTAAATGCACAGATGGCCAGGTTAGCGCATATGTGCAGCCCACCCTGGTAAAACTGGGCGAGCCGGAATCTGCGGTACCCGCTAACTACAATCTGATCACCCTGATCGGTTCTGCCTCCGGCCGTATGAGTTTCTACGGACAGGGCGCCGGCCGCTATCCCACTGCATACAATGTAGTACAGGACTGCGCCGATGTGCTGGCAAACAAGGGCTTCTACAGTCCCTACGGTGGAAAGACCGCTGCCAAAAACACCGATATGCTTTGCTACTACGTCAGCGGCAGCACAGATGCCTGGCTGGCAGAGAACACTGCTGAAAAATGGAACGATGCTGTGATCACAAAGCCGGTTTCTGTTGAAGAAATGCACGCTTGGCTGAAGAACCAACCCAATGCTTTTATTGCAGCGATTGCCCAATAATCCCTTTAGAAAGGAACGAACTAATATGCTGAAAGTCACGAAATTCGGCGGCTCCTCTATGGCTGATGCCGGTCAATACATCAAGGTGCGGGACATTTTACTGTCCGACAAAGCCCGTCGGGTAGCTGTCGTCTCCGCTGCCGGCAAACGCGACAGCAAGGACCACAAAATCACAGACCTTCTGTATCTGTGTCACGCCCATACCCAGTACGGTGTTGCCTGCGACCCGGTATTCGAGATGATTACCTCCCGCTACATTGAGATTCGGGATGTGCTGGGTATCCAGCTGGACCTGGAAACAGAATTTGCTGAACTGAAAAAGCGCTTGGACGCCAAAGAGGTCAGTCAGGACGAGATGGCCAGCCGGGGCGAATATTTCTCCGCTAAGCTGATGGCCGCATTCTTAGGTTTTGAATTTATCGATGCCGCAGATTGGGTATTCTTTAACATCGACGGCACTGTGGATACCGAAAAATCCTACAAGGCCTTCAGCGACAAGGCTAAGGATAAGTGTGTTGTGACTCCCGGTTTCTACGGTGTGATGCCCGACGGCAGCATCCGCACCTTCTCCCGTGGCGGCAGCGATATCACCGGTTCTTTGGCAGCTGCCGCGCTGGATGCGAATGTTTACGAAAACTGGACGGATGTTTCCGGCATTTTGATGGCTGACCCCAGAATCGTGGAAAATCCCCATCCCATTGCTGAGATCACCTACGAAGAGCTTCGCGAACTGGCTTATGCCGGTGCAAACGTGCTGCACGAGGGTGCGATCTTCCCTGTTCGGAAGAAGAATATTCCCCTGAACATCCGCAACACCAATGATCCGGAAAATCCCGGCACAATGATCAAAAAGCAATTCGATACCGAGGTGGATCCTCACCGGATCATCACCGGTATCGCCGGTAAGAAGGACTTCTCCATCATCACCATTTTCAAGAGAGGTCTGACCAATCAGGTGGGTATGCTTCGCAGAATTCTGTCTGTGCTGGAAAAGCATGGGGTTTCCGTGGAGTTCGTACCCAACGGTATGGATAATGTTTCTCTGGCTATTCCCACTGACAAACTGGCTCCCCATCTGTACGCAATTTTGGCTGAGATCCAGCAGGAAATCGCCCCCGACAACATCACTGTTCACGATCAGATATCTGTGATCACCGCCGTGGGCCACCAAATGAAGTTCCGCCCCGGTGTTTCCGGTAAGATCTTCGCTGCGCTGGGTCAGGCAGGCATCAATATCCGTATGATCAACCAGGGACCCGATGAAGTGAATATCATCTTCGGTGTGGAAAACAAGGACTTTGCCGAAGCCATCCGGGTTCTGTACAATAGCTTTATTAAATAACAGGAGGTCATCCCTATGAAAACATATACTGTTGCTGTTCTGGGCGCAACCGGCGCTGTGGGACAGGAAATGCTCAAGATTTTGGAGGAACGTAACTTCCCCGTTGGAAAGCTGATCCCCCTTGCCAGCGCCCGCAGCGCAGGCAAAACCTTGAATTTCAAGGGTGAGGATGTAACGATCCAGCTTGCTTGCGATGAGGCATTTGAAGGTGTAGATATCGTGCTGGGCGCAGCCGAAAACGATATTGCCAAGCAGTTTGCTCCCGCCATCGTAAAGGCCGGCGCTGTGTTTGTGGATAACTCTTCCGCATTCCGCCTGGACCCCGATGTGCCTCTGATCGTGCCGGAAGTAAACCCCGAAGATGTGAAGTGGCACAAGGGCATTATCTCTAACCCCAACTGCTCCACCATCATTACCGTTACTGCCGTTAACGCGCACAATGCGATCTCCCCCATCCGCACGATGACCACCTCCACCTACCAGGCCGTATCCGGTGCCGGTGCAGGCGGACCTATCGAGCTGATGAACGAAGTGGATGCACTCTCCAAGGGCGAAACCTATGAGCCCAAGGTGTTCTCCCATCAGATTGCCTACAACCTGATCCCCCAGATCGGCGGCGAGGCTTTCGAAGGCTACACCAGCGAAGAAATGAAGATGCAGAACGAGGGCCGCAAGATTATGCACCTGCCGGAGCTGAAGGTCTCCTGCACCTGCGTACGCGTTCCCGTTGTCCGCAGCCACTCCATTTCCGTTTCCTGTCACTTCGATGTACCCGTTACCGTTGAGCAGGTGCGTCAGGCGATCGCCAAGGCTCCCGGCTGTAAGCTGGTAGACGATCTGAAGAACAAGCAGTATCCCATGCCTCTGGAGACCAGCGGCCAGGATATCGTATATGTGGGCCGTATCCGTCCTGATCTGACCGATGATTGCGGCATCTGCCTGTGGTGCTGCGGCGACCAGGTCCGCAAGGGCGCTGCTACCAATGCCGTGCAGATCGCAGAACTGCTGGTTAAGTAAAGATTAAAACCGCCTCGTTTGAGGCGGTTTTTTATTGCGGGCGACCAGTGGTCGCCTGTCAAAGACCCGTTGCAAATTTCAAAAAACTTGTGTATAATTCATAATAGAATTTGCACAGTAAGTGCAGAAGGAGGATACTATGAAGAAAAAAGGAATTGTGATCGCCATCATTATTGGTTTGGTTGTGCTGCTTGGCATTGCGCTGATTTCCGCCAATAATAATCTCGTTACCATGGAAGCGGAAGTAGATGCGGCTCTTGCAAATATCGACACCAATCTCCAGCGCCGGGCAGACTTGATCCCCAATCTGGTGAATACCGTAAAGGGCTATGCTGCTCACGAACAGGAAGCAATCGACAAGGTTACCGAAGCTCGGGAGAATTTGACAAAGGCTTCTACCGTGGAAGAAAAAGCAGCAGCAGACAGCGCGCTGACCAGTGCTCTGAATAATTTGCTTGTAATCGTGGAAAATTATCCGGATCTGAAGGCCTCTGCCAATTTTACCCAGCTATCTGACGAGCTGGCCGGCACAGAAAATCGGATCGCCACCGCAAGACGGGATTATAACGATGCCGTGAAGGACTACAATACCGCGATCCGCAAATTCCCCAACAGTCTGGTCGCCAGTCTGTTTGGTTTTACCCAGAAAGACTATTTCCAGGCATCCGATGGGGCTCAGGATGTTCCCAACGTAGAATTCTAAAGGTCTATGATGAAGAGAAACTGGCTGTTGCTATTTACCGCGATTTGCTGTTTTGCCATGGTTTTGCTGCCGGTATCTGCGGCAGTTGTGTCCCCGAACAGCGGATTCTATGTCTATGACGGGGCGGAGGTCTTGTCTCAGGAAACGGAGCAGTATATTCTCAATAACAGCAGGGAGCTACAGAGCAAAACCGGCGCGCAAATCGTGGTGGTAACGATCCCGTCTTTGAAGGGTCAACCGCTGGAGGAATATGCCACAGAGCTTTTCCGCCAGTGGGGTATTGGCGATGCGAAAAAGAATAACGGTGTCTTACTGCTTTGCGCGGTAGAGGATCGAAAGTTTCGGGTGGAAATCGGCTACGGTCTGGAAGGGGATCTTCCCGACGGAAAAACCGGCCGAATGCAGGATGAATACATCATTCCTTTGCTGCAGGAGGATCAATTTGATGCCGGTATCAAAAACGGCTATAACGCCTTTTTGCAGGAAGTCGCGGCTGTTTACGATGTGAGTATCAGCGGAGAACCGGCGGTTTCATATGGAGAAGAGAGCATCGATTCTTCCCTTTTGATCTGTGGGGTTATTGCTTGTGTTTTGACCTTTTTGGGCAGGAAATTCCTGCTGAAAAAACAGAAAAAACATCTGACCGCTGCATTTTGGATCGGTGAAGGCGCGCAGCTTTTGATTCTGGCTCTTGTGCTGCAAAGCCTGACCAGTGCGCTTATCGTCCTGGGTTTCTCCTTCGCCTTTAGTTTTAGACTGGGCTTCGGCAGGCATCTCCGCCATTCTCACGGCGGTGGCGGTTTTGGCGGAGGCAGCGGAGGTTTTGGCGGCGGCTTTGGTGGCGGTGGCGGTCGCTCCGGTGGCGGCGGCAGCAGCCGTGGCTTTTAATGCCCGACGCTTGAAATTTTCTGTATAAAAAAGCTTGCTGTAAACTTAAAATCCGCCCTTTGACAGGGCGGACACTATTACAACAGGCAGCTTTCCGCCG
>JAZUSG010000101.1:0-26927 GCA_045606605.1 Faecousia sp. | reverse complement strand
TCTGCCGCCTGGGAGGATTGGACGCTATATCCCCGGTCTTTTAAAAGCGCCACATCCCGGGCCAGGGTGGCCGGGTCGCAGGAGACGTACACGATCCGGCGGGGAGACATCCGGTGCAAGGCCTCAATGGTATCGGCATTTAAGCCTTTCCGGGGCGGGTCTACCACCACCACATCGGGTTTTATGCCCTGCTTTTCCATCTCCAGCGCTGCTTTGCCCGCATCGCCGCAGAAAAACTCCGCATTTTCTATGCCGTTGCGTCGGGCATTTTCCCGGGCATCCGCTACCGCCTGTTCCACCACTTCCACACCGATCACCCTGCCGGCCGCCTTGGCCATTGCCAAAGTGATAGTACCCACACCGCAGTACAGGTCCAACACCAGATCCTCTTTGGTGATCTGCGCCTGAGCAATGGCAGCCTCATAGAGCCGCTGGGCCTGATGGTGATTGATCTGATAAAAGCTCCGGGCAGACAACCGGAAGGTAAGGCCGCACAGGGTATCCTCGATATATCCCGGGCCGTAAAGGACGATCTCCTCATCTCCCAACACCGTATTGCCCCGCTTGGTATTGACAGAAAGCACCAGAGTGGTAAAGCCGGGAACGGCCTGCAGCCGCTGCACCAAGTCCTCTATATGGGGCAGTTTCCTGCCGTTTACCGCCAGGCATACCAGCACCTGCCCGGAAACTGCGCCCCGGCGGACATAGATATGCCGCAGAAGTCCCTTATGGGTAGTTTCCTCATAAGCAGAGATCCGGTAATGGTTTACATAATCTATTACAATCTTGCGAACATGGTCGCTTTCCTCCGGCAAAATCCGGCAGCGGTCATTTTCCACCACCTGGTGCGTTCCCGCCCGGAAAAAGCCTGCATAGACTCTGCCCTTTTGGCTGGACACCGGGTACTGGGCCTTATTGCGGTAGCCGTAGCAGGTGGGGGCCGACAGGATGGGCATTTCCGTCAGGTTTTCGCCGCCAATGCGATTGAGGGCATCCATCACCCGCTTTGCCTTCAGCCGGGTCTCCTCCGCATAGTCCATATGCCAAAAATCGCAGCCGCCGCACAGCTTGGCCACAGGACACTCCCGATTGACCCGATGGGGAGATTTTTCCAGGATCTCCGTGATCTTGCCCGCCGCCCAGTTCTTTCCCACCTTTTCAATACGGATCCGGTAGGTTTCCCCGGCAATGGCATTGGGCAGGAACACCGCGCAGCCTTCCACGTGGGCGACACCTTGTCCCTCCGCGGTGTAGTCGGTTACCAGGGCATCATATTGCTTATTCTTTTCCAGCATCAGCTGTCCTCCAAAATAGCCTCCATGCCCACCTTTTGGGGCTTCAGACCCATTTTTTCATAGAATTTCATAGCACTTTCGTTGCAGCTCCACACATTGAGGGTTACGCTGCTGCAATTTCTCTGCCGGGCGTACCGACACACGGTTTCATACAGCGCTGCGCCGATATGCTTGCCGCGGCACTGCTCGTCCACGCACAGATCGTCTATGTAGCAGGTGGTGTGATCTGTGATCACCGGATCCCGGTAGTAGGTCTTCATCTGGCAGAAGCTATAACCCAGCACCTTGCCATCTTCCACCGCCACAAAAATGGGAGTCTCGGACTTATCTAACATGGAAAGCACTTGAGACGGACCGTATTTTTGCGCAGTAGCCCGAAAAATATCCGGTCTGCCCCGATGGTGGACCTGTCCCACCTGCCGCAGCAGTTCCAGAATACCCGGCACATCCTCCGGGATTGCAAAGCGAATTTCCATGGTGTTTCCTCCTTATTTTTCAAAGGGTGCACCTTTCGGTGCACCCCCCATTTATATTCTTTAGCAGCAGCCGCAATTATTATCGCAGCCACAACCGCAGCTATTGCCGCTTCCCAGGAAGCTACCGCCGCCGCAATTGCACAGCAGAAGGATGATCACAATGATCCAGCAAATGTTACCGCCGCAGAAACCGTTATTGTTACACATATTCAAATACCTCCGAATTTTGTTGCGGTGAATCACCGCTCATTCCAAGATATTCCGCCATAACAAAAAGGTTCAAAAAACTTATTTCCACAGACCGTCGGGGTACAGTCCCTGCCGGGTCATCTCCCGGAGAGCTTCCACCACCACAGGCTTATCGGCTGCATAGGTAACGCCAAACCACTTATCTGCCGTGCGCAGCACCTTGACGGTGCAGGCATTCTCCCGGAGCATTTTACCAATAGTCATAGGCAAGAACATCTCTGCCTTGGCAGGATTTGCCGGCACTTCCTCCCGGAGGAACCGGGGGAAATCTGCCTCCACCGCTTCCAGGAAGCCCGGGGTATAGCCCCACATATTCATAGAGACCGGAGTCTCTGCCGCTACGTCTTCCCAGGTAGCGCCGTCATCGGCAGTAAAGTGAATGCCGCCTTCGTACTTTTCAATGCGGGTACGCTCTACGATATGGGTTAAGTATCCGTTTTCGTCCACTTCACAGATGCCCCGGGCAACAGAGCCGTTTTCGGTAACGGTATTGCCCAGCCGGTAGCCTACCATACAGTAGCCGGTCTTTTCGCTGCCGCAAGGACCGCTCAGGTAGTTATACAACTCCCGATAGGCCTGCTTGCCGTAGTAATCGTCTGCATTGACCACCGCAAAGGGCGCATCGCCGATCACATCCTTGGCGCACAGCACTGCGTGGCTGGTGCCCCAGGGCTTAGTGCGGCCCTCGGGTACGGTAAAGCCCGCAGGGATCTTCTCTAACTCCTGATATGCATAACGGATCTCCATAGGACACTTCTCCAGCCGCTTGCCAACGGTCTCCATAAAGTCCTTTTCGATCATCTTTTTGATAATAATCACTGCCGTCTCAAAGCCAGCCTCGTGAGCATCATACAGGGAGTAATCCAGGATTGCCTCGCCGCAGGATCCCACCGGGTCGATCTGCTTAAGTCCGCCGTAACGGCTGCCCATACCGGCTGCCATTACCACCAAAATCGGTTTTGTTGCCATAATAAATCCTCCTTAGGTCGATTCAGTCGCATTATATCAGCACCAAAGCAAAAAATCAAGGCGCAGCCGATCCTTTCCACAGTGGTGATAAGTCTAAATAAATATCCTCTTTTTTGAGCTTTTCCCAAGCAAATTCCCCTGCAAGCTCCCGGGCGGAGATCGCTTCGGGGCGATCGGTGAGTCCCGATGCAAAGGCCAGCAGGCCCAATAGCTTTTGGGGTGTGGTGTGGGCCTGGAGATATCCCAAGTCCATATCCCGGTCCCGTTTACTTAAGCGCCGTCCGTCTGCAGCCAGCAGCATAGGCACGTGGCCATAGGCCGGATGGGCAAACCCAAACAGCTCCTGCAGATACATCTGCCGGGGGGCAGAGCTGAGCAGATCCATGCCCCGCACCACTTCTGTCACACCGGCTTCGCCGTCATCTACGGTGACTGCCAGCTGGTAGACAAACACGCCGTCTGCCCGGCGTACCACAAAATCGCCGCAATCGGTGAGAAGATTTTCTCTGTAGCTACCTTGTACCCGGTCCTCTATCTGCCACACCTTATCCGGTACGCGCACCCGCCACGCAGGGGCCCGTCCAAATGCAGCCTGCTGCTGAGGTGTTAGATTCCGACAAGTGCCGGGGTACACATAGGTGCCGTCGGACAGATGGGGCGCATTTACACTGTGCAGCTGGCTGCGGGTGCAGTAGCAAGGATATAGTAGGCCCAGATCCCCAAGGCGGTCAAAATACTGCCTGTACGCATTGCTCCTTTGGCTTTGGGGCGGTGTTTCCACATCCCAGGAAAGCTCCAGCCACTTTAGATCCCGGCGCAGCACCTGGGCAAATTCATCGCTGGTGCGCTGGGTGTCCAAGTCCCCCATCCGCAGCACAAAGCTGCCGCCGGCAGACCGCACGGAAAGCCACGCGATCAGCGCCGCAAACACATTACCAAGATGCATCCGGCCGGAGGGTGTGGGGGCAAAGCGGCCCACCGGTTGTGTCATAGCACGGCTCTCCCGTAGCAGATGAGCATATAGACAAGTCCTGCCGTTACACCGGCCAGCACTAAGGACGCGGCAACCGTCAGGATGATCATAGGCACATCCCTGTCCTTTTTCACCTTTTTCGGCTGCACCTGCGGTTCTTCCTCCCGGATCTGCCGGTCAAAATCGTAGGCTGCAATCTCTTCTTCCGGAATACGCACGGTCTCACCTTCCAGCAGCGCCTCTTCCAGACGCTTCAGTTCCTCTTTGGCATCCTTATACATAACTTGCACCTCCTGTTTTTTGTTATTTTATCGCAAAATTCTCCCGGTGTAAAGGATTTCTCCGGTATTTCTTTTTAAGGTCTTGTGAAAGTAGCAAAAATGGTGTACAATAATATCACTTTTTTGAAGAGGAGGTATCGCCGTGCTGACAAATCCGGAAGAACGCAGACGTCTGCGGCAGGAAAAAGCTGCCCAACGCGCTAAAAAAGAAGCCCAAAGCCGTAAGGTTTTGCTGCGAGTTGCCGCGGCTGCGGTGGTGCTCATCACCTGCGGCATCCTGATCTTCAGTCTGTCCCGCCGCGCCCCCTCCCAGCCGGACACCCCATCCACCGGGGAGCAGGCGGCTACCAATCCCTCCTCCCAGCCGCAGCAAGAGACAAAACCCACCTCCACCACCATTCACTATGCGGCCGTGGGCGATTTGAATATTAACGAAAAGACGGTAGCTGCCGGCGGCGTTTCCTATGTGTACACCCAGGCGTTTCAGGATGTGGCGCCCCTGCTTGCAGCTGCGGATATCACCTCGGTAAATTTCGAAGGCAATCTCTGCGGTGAGCCTTACGGCAGCAGCAACTCCGCGCCCCAATCTATGGCTACCGCGCTACAAAAAGCGGGTGTGGATCTGGTGCAGATGGCCAATTCCTACGCCATCAACCGGGGTCTTTCCGGTCTTTCTGACTCTATTTACGCCATCCGGTCCGCCGGTATGGAGCCTTTGGGTGTGTATGCCACCAATGACGATTTTAAGGCCGGAAAGGGTTACACCATCCGCACGGTAGAGGGTATTAAACTGGCATTTGTGGCCTTTACCAAGGGTATGGACGGTATGGCCCTGCCACCCGGCAGCGAAAACTGCGTCAATGTACTCTACTCCGACTACGACAGTGTTTATAAGACCATTGACCGGGAACGGATCACCTCCATCCTCTCTGCTGTGGAAAAAGAGAAACCGGATCTGGTGATCGCGCTGCTGCACTGGGGCAGTGAGTTTAACAACACCATCAGCTCCAGCCAGAGTAAAATCGTAGAGCTTTTGCAGGCAAACGGCGTGGACGCCATCATCGGTACCCACTCCCACTATGTGCAGAAAATGTCCTACAATTCTGAGAGCGGTCAGTTCATCGCCTACTCCTTAGGAGACTTCTTCTCCAGCGCGGAGCGGGCAGGTTCTGAATATTCGGTGGTGCTGGATTTGGAGATCACCAAGGATCATACCACCGGCAAAACCAAGATCACGGACTATTCCTATACCCCCATCTTCTCGGTCAGCGAACCGGAGCAGCCTATGCGGGTGGTGCGGATTTGGCAGGCCGTAGCAGCCTATGAAAACAATCACCTTCAGCGGGTATCGGAAGATACCTACAAGAAAATGCTGTATGCTTTGGAGCGGATCGAAGCCAGAGTAAAGGGCGAATAACAACAAAAACGGGTGTGTTTGACACACCCGTTTTTTATTGCAATTCCCGTTTGGCCCGTTTCCGGTAATGATACCACAGGTATAGTGTGGCGCCGATCCACGCGGCTACCTCTGCGCCGAAAATGCCCGTTTTATAGCCGGTATAGGCCACGATCCCCGCAACAGTGCTGCGCAAAACAAGCTCCACAACGCCGGAAATCATAGGCCGCACCGTATCTCCCAAGCCCTGCAAAACAGAAATCAGCAGATACAGTAAATACAACACCGGCAGGCAGGATGCCATCACGCACAGATACCGATAGGCGATCTGCCCGGCCTGCTGCACCTCCAGAAGGTCTTCTCCGGATATAAAAAGCATGGTAATGGGTCTTCCTAACAAGATCATCAGCGCGCCGATCACCACCGCCGTTGCCAGAGCTAAAATCGTGGCGCTTTTGATACCGGCTTTTATCCGGTCAAAGCGCATTGCGCCATAATTTTGGCCCACATAGGTGGTTATGGCATAGCCATAAGACAGTGCCGCGATCTCCAATAGTCCGTACAGCTTGTTGGATGCGGTAAATCCGGCAATAAAGGTCGTGCCCAGGGTGTTGACCACCATCGTGACAATCATACCGCTTATGGCGATCAGCAGATTTTTTCCGGCAGCAGGCGCGCCGATCTTCAGCAGATTCTTTAAGATATCCCGGTGAATCCCCAGGGACTTTCCGGTGATTTTCAGCTGGGGCGTCCGGCAGATCTTCACAAAACAGATCGTTCCGGACAGGCACTGGGCAACAAGTGTCGCAATCGCCGCGCCGGCAATGCCCCAACCTAACACAAATACCGCCACCACATCCAATATAATATTGGTAACCGATGCCACGGTCATGGCGATCAGGGGTGTTTTACTGTCCCCCACCGCCCGGAGCATTGCCGCGCAATAGTTAAAGAAAAACACAACCGGAAGTCCCGCAAACAGAATGCGGGTATAAAGCTGTGCCATATGGTAGAGTCCTTCCGGCACCCGGAGAAATCCCAAAAGCAGAGGAAGCGTCAGCTGCCCCACCGCTACACACATAAGTCCCAATGCGCCAGCAGCAACCGCAGACTGCCCCATAAAAATGCGCAGACTTTCTTCGTCCTGCTCGCCAAATTTTTGCGCAACCCGCACGCTGAAGCCTTGGGTAAAGCCTTGCGCAAGGCCCAGCATCAGCCAGTTGAGCCAGTCCACACTGCCCAGGGCCGCCAAAGCTTCCATTCCAACGCCCCGGCCAACGATCGCCGTATCCACCACCATATAAAGCTGCTGAAACACATTGCCAAACATCAGCGGCAGAGAAAAGAAAAACAACAGCTTTAGGGGTGAACCCTGTGTCATTGTTACGTTCTTATGCATAAAACACTCCGAATCCATTTTTACAAAACAAAACGGATGCCAAGCATCCGTTTTATTTTTTCCGAAAGATCAGCCATTTGGAAATGGCATAATTGCCGATAAGGACAAGAATCTGTCCTGCGATCTTCACTGCCGCTCCGGGGAATGCCAGCCAGGTCACAAACACCAAGAGAAGCCCTTCCTCAATGCCTAAGGTAAGGAGTCTGCCGGAATAGAAGGAAGCTGCTTCCTTCCACACCGCCGCGCCTTGGGTATGAGAGCAAAAGACCCATTTTCGATTGGTAACAAAGGCAAATCCCACCGCCAATATCCAGGAAAGGATATTGGCGATCAGCTCATTGATTGAAAACACCGTGTGAAACAGCACAAAGGAACCAATGCTCACCACTGTGGTCAAGCAACCAAAAAAGGCATAGAGCAGAATTTCTCTGTGCTTTTTGCAAAAACCGGCAAGTTTTTTTGACACGTTCTCGCAATCATCCCGGCCCATCAGAAATCCTCCCGGCCGTGCAGCTTTTCCGTATCCAGGCGGACAATATACCGGGGACGCTGCTTCACTTCCTGGTAAATGGCAGCGATGTAGCTGCCGATCACACCCAATCCCATCAAAATGCCGCCGCCCAGCAACAGAAGCAGCAAGATCACTGTGGTAAAGCCTTCCAGTGCACTTCCCGTCATCCAACGGATGATGGTCTGAATGCCCACCACTAAGCCTGCTACCATTGCCACAGCGCCCATATAGCCAACCATAGCCAGAGGCTTTGTGCTGAAGGAAACGATGTTGGAAACGCCGTAACGCAGCAGCTTAAAGAAGGACCATTTGGTTTCGCCGAAGGCCCGCTCCGCTACATCGTAGAACACCTGGCAACTCTTAAAACCTACCCAGAAGGAAAGGGCGCGGAAAAAGGACTTGCGCTCGGGCATAGACAAAAGCACCTGGATCACTTTTCTGTCCAAAAGCTTAAAATCGCTGCTGTTTTGTAGTTCAAAATCCGTGAGAGCAGAGATGACCTTATAGAAGCCCCGGGCAAAGAGCTTTTTTACGCCGGATTCCCTGCCCCGGCTGTTCTTGACACCCTCTACGATCTCATAGCCCTGCTCCCACAGGCGGTACATCTCCACGATGGTCTGAGGCGGGTGCTGCAGATCGCAGTCCATCACCACGGCGCAGCCACCCTTTGCGTAAGAGAGGCCTGCCATAATTGCCGCTTCCTTGCCGAAGTTCCGGGAGAATTCCAATCCCCGGATCCGGGGGTCCAGCCGGGCCAGTTCTGCGGTTTTCATAAAGGTGGCATCCTTAGAACCGTCGCTGACAAAGATCAGCTCATAAGGAATTTGCGCTTTCGCCATAACCGCCTCTACCACATGGGCCGTGTTGCGGATATTTTCCTCCTCGTTAAAGGCGGGTACGACAATGGAAAGCAGCCGATCGTTCATTTTCTATCTCCTCATATTGGTGGATTTTTTTAGATTTTACCACTATCTTCAAATAAATGCAACAAAAAGGCAGGTATTTTCAAAAAATACCTGCCCCAGAGTGTCAAAAAAGCCGTCAACCGTCAAAAGCCGAATATATGATAGAGAAGCTTCGTCATTGCGAGCCAGTTCTCAAACTGGCGTGGCAATCCGTGTCCCACAATAAAAAGTCTTGCTGTGCAAGGCATTTTGACTTACTGCGCAACTCTCCCCTCTCGAGTATCATCATACACTTCGGGGTCGAGTTGCTTGTCTTGACAGCTTTATTGACCTCTGCCAGCGTGTCAAAAAAGCCGTCAACCGTCAAAAGCCGAATATATGATAGAGAAGCTGCCTCTCTTAATTTATAAGTCGTTCCAAAAGCTTTTGCCGGGTGTTATAAAATCCAAACCGAAGATATCCGCCACCGTGGCGGCAATATCCGCAAAGCTCTCCCGGGTGCCTAAATTCATCGGCTTTATACCCTTTCCCATCACGAGGAGCGGTACATATTCCCGGGTGTGATCGGTGGAGGCGGCATAAGCGGGATCGCAGCCGTGGTCTGCGGTGAGGATCACCAGATCCTCCTGCCCTAATGTGGAAAGAAACTTGCCCAGCCAGGCGTCAAATTCGCTGAGCGCCCGGGCATAGCCGTCCGTATCCCGGCGATGGCCGAAGTGCATATCAAAATCCACTAAATTCACAAAACACAGGCCGGTAAAATCCTTCTGTGCATAGAGAGCCGTCTGCTCCATACCGTGAGCATTATCTTTGGTGTACACATACTCCTCAATGCCCCGGCCGGCAAAAATATCATAAATCTTGCCCACACCGATGGTGGCAAAGCCTGCCTTGTTCATAGCATCCAGCAGGGTCTCCTTGGGGGGCGCTAAGGAAAAATCGTGGCGGTTTGCGGTGCGACGGAACTGCCCCGGTGAACCCACAAAGGGACGGGCGATCACCCGGCCCACGCCGTGCTTCCCCTGCAAAAGCTCCCTGGCCATCCGGCAATAGGCATATAACTGCTCCGGCGGCACGATGTCTTCGTGGGCAGCGATCTGAAACACAGAATCGGCAGAGGTATAGACGATCAGATCGCCGGTACGCATATGCTCTGCGCCGTATTTTTCAATGACTGCCGTACCGGACCAGGGGGCATTTGCCAGCACGCCCCGACCGGCGGCCCGGCAGAAAGGTTCTATGATCTCCTGAGGAAAGCCATTGGGGTAAGTGGGCAGCGGTGTTTCTGAGACAACACCGGCGATCTCCCAGTGGCCGATGGTGGTATCCTTTCCCCGGGATGCCTCTTTTAGCCGCGCCACTGCGGCGGTGGGCGCATCCGTTTTGGGCAAACAGGTTACACCGTCGATATTTCCCAAACCTGCACGAATCAGATTGGGAATGTGCAAAGCGGGTGACTTTGCGCAGGCCGCCAGGGTATTGACCCCCACATCACCGAACTGCTCTGCGTCCGGCATTTGGCCGATACCCAGAGAATCCAGAACCATCAGAAATACACGCTTCATAAACGCTCCTTAATAGGCGCTGTCGTCGGGCAGCTGCTTTGCAATCTTCACGATACGGGATGTGCCCAGCCGGGTCGCGCCCAGGGCGATGAATTTTTCTGCATCCTCCAAGGAGGAGATGCCGCCAGCAGCTTTGATCTGCACGTGGGGCGCCACATACTTTTGGAACAACTCTACGTCGTGGAAGGTTGCGCCGGCAGTAGAAAAACCGGTAGAGGTCTTAATGAAATCTGCGCCGGAATCGGATACGCACTTACACAGAGCGATCTTCTCCTCGTCGGTAAGGAGGCAGGTTTCTATGATAACCTTCAAAAGCTTTCCACCGCAGGCAGCCTTTACTGCCGCGATCTCATCGGTGATAGCCTGCCACTTCCCCTCTTTTGCCCAGCCGATGTTAATGACCATATCCACCTCATCCGCGCCGTTTTCCACGGCATCGGCAGCCATAAAACACTTAGACCTTTTGGTGGCATAGCCATTGGGGAAACCGATGACGGTGCAGATGGCCAGCCGGTTACCTACATAGTCTTTTGCCTGTTTTACAAAGGATGCCGGGATGCAAACCGAAGCGGTTTTATACCGGATGCCGTCATCGCAGACGGCTTTTATTTCCGCCCAAGTGGCGCTCTGCGACAGCAGGGTATGGTCACATTTGGATAGGATTTCCTGTAATTGCATAGTATGCTCCTTATGATTGGGTCAGTTGCTGCTTGTGATACTGCAGGGTATAGAGGTTATAATACCGACCCTTTTGGTGTAATAGCTGCTGGTGGGTACCCTGCTCCACAATCTTGCCCTTAGACAGCAGGATGATGTTATCCGCGTGCTGGATGGTGGAGAGCCGGTGGGCAACGATGAGCATTGTACCGATGTTTTTCATCTTCTCCAAAGAGTCCTGAATGAGCAGCTCTGTCTCCGTGTCGATGTTGGCGGTGGCTTCGTCCAGGATCATAACGGACGGTTTGTGGATGATGGTCCGGGCAAAGGAGAGCAGCTGCCGCTGACCGGCGGAGAAGTTATTGCCCCGCTCCCGCACCGGTTCATCCAGGCCGTTTTCCAAACGGCTGATAAAGGAATCTGCATTTACATACCGGCAGGCTTCCATCACCGCATCGTCACTAAGGCCCTCCTTCCGCAGCAGGATATTGCTGCGAATCGTGCCGGAAAACAGGAAAACATCCTGGAGCATCTGTCCGAAATGGCGGCGCAGGGATGCGATCTTGATCTTTTTAATATCAATGCCGTCAATCAGGATCTGACCCTTTTGGATATCGTAATTACGGCAAATCAAGCTGAGTATGGTGGTTTTGCCCGAGCCGGTAGAGCCTACAAAGGCAACGGTCTGCTTGGGCTGCACGTGGAAGGAAACCCCCTGCAGCACCCACTCATCAGGCTTATAGGCAAACCACACATCCCGAAATTCAATCTCGCCCCGGAACTGAGGCAGATCGATGGCATCCGGTTCATCCACTACTTCCGGCTGCATATCCAAAATGGTGAAAATCTTTTCGGCAGAGGCAAAGGCCGACTGCAGGGTGTCAAACTGCTCTGCCAGGGTCTGAATGGGGTCGAAAAAGCGGGTGGCATACATATAGAAGGTAACCACCGTGCCGCTGGTAATCACCTGTCCCAGGAAGGTAAAGTCCCGGATATAGCTTCGTGCGCCTAAAAACAAAAGGCACAGGACGGAACTAATATACAGCATATAGACCATTGGCCGGAAAATGCCAAAGACGAACATTCTCTGCCGCTTGGAAGCGGAGAGCTTTTTGCTCTTTTCCAAAAAGTCCGCCATCTTTTCTTCTTCCCGGTTGAAAATCTGGGTGATCTTCATACCGGAGAGGTTTTCCGACAGATAGGTGTTCACATCGGTGCGGCTATCGGTAACCGCCCGGTGGGCTTTCCGGGAGAATTTCCGGAAGATCACCGTAAAGAGCACCACAAAGGGCACAAAGCACAATAGCATCAGCGTCATAGCATAATTTACTGCCAGCATAGCAATCATTACGCCGCAAAGCACCATAGCGTTTTTCACCATTGTGATCAAGACGTTTGTGAACATCATAGAGATGGCATTGGTATCGTTGGTTACCCGGGTCACCAGCTTGCCCACCGGGATATTGTTGAGCTGCTCGTGGGACAGGCTTTCAATATGGGTGAAAATGTCCATCCGCAACTGGGACAGGATCTTCTGTCCGATCTTTTGCAGGAGGATCGCCTGGGCATAGGTAGACACCAACGAGATTAGCAGGATCACGCCGTAAACTGCCACCAGAGTAAACAGGTACGATAAATCGAACGCGCCTTTTACCAGCTCTTCGATCTGACCCACCAGCAAGGGGGAGAGAATATTGTGGCCGATGGACAGGAGCATAATGACAAACACCAAGAGAAAGTCCTTCCAAAACGGCTTTGCATACCGCAGAAGTCTTCCTATGATCTCCCGGTCCGGCATATTGCGGTCAAATCCTACCGCTGCTTTTTTGTTTTGAATGGAGAAGTACGCAATGAGAAACACCAGGGAAAAGGTGCCGATGATCGCGCCTACGATCAAAATAGGCAAATACTCCGTCATTTATACCTCTCCTCCTTCCTCTTCCAGCCGCTGCAGCTCTACCATTTTCCGGTAGTCCGGGCATGTCTCGTACAATTCTGCGTGAGAGCCCACAGCGATCAAATTGCCATCGTCCACAAACAGGATCTTGTCCATCCGCTCGATGGTGGAGATCCGGTGGGCAATAAGAATCGTAGTTTTGCCTGCGCGGGTCGTGCGCAGATTTTCCAAAATGGTCTTTTCCGTCTTGGTATCTACCGCAGATACGGAGTCATCCAGTATCAGGATGGGCGCATCCTTCATAAGGGCACGGGCAATGGAAATGCGCTGCTTCTGTCCGCCGGAGACGGTAACGCCCCGCTCGCCCAGCACCGTTTCATATCCCTTGGAGAATTCTGCAATGTTATCATGTACATCCGCAAACTTTGCCATCTGGGTGATCTGCTCTGCCGCCCGGTCATCCACGCCAAAACCAATGTTATTGGCAATGGTATCGGAAAACAGGAAATTATCCTGGGGTACATAGGCACAGCCAGCCCGCAGGGAACGGATGGACACGGTGTTGACATCGTGTCCGTCCACAAACAACGTACCGTCGGGCACATTATAGGTCCGCAGGATCAGGTCCACCAGAGTGGTCTTGCCGGAGCCGGTCTTGCCCACAAGGCCTACATTCTCGCCGGCAGAAATGGTGAAGCTAATGTGCTTTAACACATCAAACTCTCCATCCGGATACCGGAAGGAAAGATCCCGGAACTGGATATCGCCCCGCACCTGCGTCAGTTCCTGCACATCCGGCCGGTCTGCCACATCCTGCTTGGCGTCCAGTAGCTCTGCGATCCGCTTGACGGATGCCTTGCCCCGGGAGGTCATATCGATCAGCTCGGAAACGGCCATAATGGGCCAAATGATCGCGTTAAAATAGCCGATGAATTCCACCAGCTGACCGGCATTGAATGTTCCCCGGTGTACCAGGTAGCCGCCGTAGCCTAAGATCACGCATATAACGCTCTCCACAAACAGGGTAACCAGCACCCGGAAGGTAATGGACGCTTTGGTAAAGGCAATGTTTGCCTCTTCGTTTTCCTGATTCAGCTTCTTAAAGAACAGAAGCTCCTTGGCTTCCTTTACAAAAGCCTTGATCACCGCGATGCCGGAAAAGCTCTCCTGGGAGAAATCCGACAGGTTGGAAAAAGCCTCCTGCCGGGCATCCCATTTCTTGGTCAGCTGGTTGCCCACGATAATGGAGGATGCCAGCAAAAATGCCATAGGAATCAAAGAAAGACCGGTGAGCAGCATATCCATCTGCCACATTTTTGTAATAGCAAGGATGCCCAAGAACACCGCGTCGCAGAGCATCAGAAGTCCCCAGCTGAAGGATTCCTGAATGGTGTCCAGATCGTTTGTGAACAGGCTCATCAGGTTGCCCACCTTATTGACCTGATAATACTCTCTGCTCAGGTCCTTACAGTGGCTGAACATCCGGTTGCGCAGGTCTGTCTCCACGGCGATACCCGCGCCAAAGAAACAGATTCGCCACAGGAATCTGCCAAATACCATACACAGGATGATCCATACCAAAGGCATACAGATCCGGTCAATGAGAAAATTCATATCAAAGGGAATCTGCACACCGTTTTCCAGGATATAGCCCTGGTTCATACCGTTGACCACCAATTGATACAGTTGAGGAATCACCAGCTGCAAATAGTCAATGGCGATCAGCGTAATAAGACCCAGCAGCAGCCGGGGCGCGTACCGCAGATAGTAGCGGTTTATGTGTTTCCCAAATATCAATGGGATCACCTCCGGGAAAAATGTATATTTGTTCGTAATTATAACACATATAGGTATTTCTGACAATCCCTGTCTTATGTTGCATACAAAAAATCTCTTGGCAAAAAATTGCCAAGAGATTCTCCGGATTATCCATTAAGACCCCGGGCGGTGTCCGAACCGTCGCCGGTGAGTCCCAGACGCTCTGCAGCTTCCTGCCGCATCTTGTACTTGAGTACCTTGCCTGCAGCGTTCATAGGGAAGCCATCCACAAAGGCGATGTATTTGGGCACTTTGTGCCGTGCCATACTGGCCTTAATGTAGGCGGTCATCTCCTCTTCCGTAACCGAGCCCGGCTCTTTCAGCACAATGGCTGCATAGATCTCCTCGCCGTACTTTTTGTCCGGCACGCCGATGACCTGCACATCCTTCACCCCGGGATGGGTGTAGATGAACTCCTCGATCTCCTTGGGGTAGATGTTCTCGCCACCCCGGATGATCATATCCTTCAGCCGACCGGTGATCCGGTAGCAGCCGTTTGCATCCCGGCAAGCCAGGTCGCCTGAATGCAACCAGCCGTCGGCATCGATGGTAGCGGCAGTGGCATCGGGCATTTTATAGTAACCCTTCATGGTATTATAGCCACGGGCGCAGAACTCGCCGTTAACGCCGTCTGGCACTTCTTCGCCGGTTTCGGGATCGACGATCTTACACTCCACGTGGGGAAAATCGTAACCCACCGTGTCGGTACGCACTTCCAGGGAATCCGTCCAGGCAGACATGGTATTGCCCGGGGCGCATTCGGTCTGTCCGTACACACTGACGATACCATACATATTCATTTCATCCGGTTGGGCAGCCCGGCGCATCAGTTCCGGCGGACAGCCTGCACCCGCCATAATGCCGGTGCGCATATGGGAAAAGTCCGTTTTCCGGTAGTCCGGATGGTTGAACATAGCGATAAACATAGTCGGCACACCGTTAAACACTGTGATCTTCTCCTGATTGATACAGGCCAGGCTGGATTTTGCGGAGAAGTAAGGCAGCGGACACAGCGTGGCGCCGTGGGTCATAGAAGACGTCATAGAAAGGGTCATACCGAAGCAGTGGAACATAGGCACCTGGATCATCATCCGGTCTGCGGTAGAAAGGCCCATCCGGTCGCCAATACATTTACCGTTGTTGACCACGTTGTAATGGGTTAACATAACACCTTTCGGGAAGCCGGTGGTGCCGGAGGTGTACTGCATATTACACACATCGTCCGGCCGGACGGCTGCTGCCATTTTGTTCAGCTGCTCCTGGCTGACCGCCTCATAGCGGCTCAGTGCCTCGTCAAAGGTCAGGCAGCCCGGCTGCCGGAAGTCCACGGTGATCACGTTGCGCAAGAAGGGCAGCCGCTTGCAGTGCAGAGGCTCGCCGGCCTTGGTGCGGGCGATCTCCGGGCAAAGCTCATTTATAATATTCCGGTAGTTGGAATCCAAGCAGGATTCGATCATCACCAGGGTATGGGTATCGGACTGGCGAAGCAGATACTCTGCTTCGTGGACCTTATAAGCGGTATTGACCGTTACCAGCACCGCGCCGATCTTGGTGGCTGCCCAGAAGGTAATGTACCAGGCAGGTACATTGGTGGCCCAAACTGCCACCTTACTGCCAGCTTTGACCCCCAAAGAGATCAGGGTTCTGGCAAATCTGTCCACATCGGTGCGGAACTGGGCATAGGTTCGGGTGTAATCGAGTGTAGTGTACTTAAAGGCATACTGGTCGGGGAATTCCTCTACCATCCGGTCCAACACCTGGGAGAAGGTCATATTCAGCAGTTCGTCCTTCTTCCACACATACTGGCCGGTACCGTCGTGGTTAAAGTACAGGGTCTTCTTTTTGCCCCGGGTATTTTCGAACCGGTGCATAAAGTTCACAAAATACGGGAAAATGATCTCCGGATCCTGCAGATCCTCCATCCACTCCGGCTTCCACTCCAGCGAAATAAAACCGTCATAGTTCACCGAAGACAGGGCGCGCATCATTTCGGCGATGGGCATACTGCCCTCACCGATCAGCTGGTATGCGCCGGTATCGTCAGAATCCCGCAGGTGGACATGGCGTACATAATAACCTAAATTTTTAATGGTGGTATCGCCGCTCTCCCCTTTGTCCCGGTAGGGGTGGTGCACATCCCAAAGCGCCGCCAACTGGTCGCTGGCAAAGCCATCCATCATCTGCCGCATCCGGGCCGTATCTGCGTAAATACCGCTGGTCTTTAAAAGCACCGTAACTTTTAATTCCTCTGCCTTGGGCAGCAGCGCCTGCAGGTGCTTGTGGACGGTCTCCTCATCCTCTGTCAGCGCGCAGCACACCACGTAAGGCACTTGGGTATTGTGGGCAACCTCCATCAGGGTATAGAGATCCTCTAACCGGCAATCCAGCAGAGAGATATCGCAGGAGGAATCAAAACAGGGAATCTCCAGCTTTTTCTCCCGCAGCTGACGCACAGTCGCTGCGGTCTGATATTTGTGGAACGGGCCGTTTCCATCCAAAAAGGTGGAAAATTTCGGCAAATTATACACTTCCACGCCGGAAAAACCCATATCGCAGGCCGTGCTGAGCATCTCTTCCCAGCTTAAATTCGGCCAGCCACGGGTGGAAAAGGAGAGCTTCATGCGTGTTCCTCCTCGTATACGATTTTATTCAGGGCGCTCAAATATGCCCGGATACTGGCATCCACGATGTCCGTGGAAATGCCCCGGCCGGAGTAGAGTCTGCCGTTGGAGCGGAGCTTGACGATGGTTTGGCCCATAGCTTCACGACCCTCGGTGATGGCTTGGATCTGGAAATCGTCCAGTTCATAATGGTGGCCGGTGATCTGCTCGATGGCAAGAAATGCCGCGTCAATAGGACCGTCGCCGATGCACACGCCCTCCAGCCTTGCATCCTGCTTCTGCAGACGCATATGGGCGGTGGCGGAGATGGTATTGCCGGCGGTGATCATATAGGTATCCAACCGGTAGGTGGGAGGCACCTGCATTGCGGCAGAGGCCACAATCGCATCCAGTTCCTTGATGCTCACCTGCTCCTTCTTGCCGGCAATATCCCGGAAGGCTTCATATACCTTTTCCTGCTCCTCGGGGGACAGGATATAACCCAGTTTTTCCACCGCCTGATTCACGGCGGCGGCACTGTCGTGGGCGGTCAGATACACACCGGCATCCCCCTGCTCACCGGTGTCCATAGGAGACGCCTTGCTTCTGCCGGTCTGGCACAGCCACTGAATCTGACCGATGATCCGGCTCAGCTGGGTGGTGCGCACAGAGGTAGTCCAGCCGAAGCTGTCACCCCGGGCCGCCACGATCTTAGCCACCTGGGAAAGATCTGCCGTACCCACCGCGTAGGCTGCGGTCTTGACCTCGCCCGCACCCCGGCACAGGGCCGCCACAGAACCGGAAACTGCCATACTCAAAGCATCGGAGCAGCGAACGCCTACACAGACTTTCTCCATTGCAGGCACCGCCTCCACTACCCGGCAGATGAAATCGGCAAATTCCTCCGGCAGGAAGCTGCCGGCGGTATCGCAAAGGGTTACGGTAGTTGCGCCGGCGGCAATGGCATTTACCACCGCCTGGCACAGGAAGGCAAATTCGCTTCTCGTAGCATCTTCCGCAATAAATTCCACATCACCGCAGCAGGCAGCGCAGGCCTTCACAGTCTCGCTGATGGCAGAGAGCATAACATCGGGCTTTTTGTGGTACAGATATTCCATCTGCACTGCGCTGACGGAAGCCACCACCTGCAGACGGGGCGCTTTGGCAGATTGCAGAGCAGACCACACCTCCTGCACACCGGAAGCGTTCAGCGCAACCGGCACAGCCACAGTGCTGTCCTTGACCGCAGAAGCAACCGATTTGATCCGCAGGCTATCCACTTTGGGATTTTCAATACCCTCCAGCTCGATCACAGAAACCCCCAGCTTATCCAAAAGCTTGCAAAGTTCGATCTTTTCCTTAAAGGACAGACTAAAACCCTCTGCAGTCTGTTTCATTGTCATATCGGAAATTCTGATGTTTGCCATAGCGCCGTCTCCTTAAAAATAAAAAATCCTGAGATCGAAACGATCTCAGGGACGAAGTAAATTCGCGGTACCACCCTGCTTATTCCCCTATTCGGAGAATCCCTCTCGGACTTCCAACAAAGTCCCAGCCTGTAACGGGGCGCCCGGGTTTCATTACTAACTTATGTGTTCACGAAACCGACTCAGGAACCAGATCGTCCAACCCTTCCGCACCGGTTCGCACCAAACACCGGCTCTCTGCAGCCTCCGGAGAGGACAAGTTTTCCTTCAAAGTCTTTGGATATTTCCGTTATTAAAGCATAAAGGCGTGTAAAAGTCAATACTTTTTACCCCAAAAAGTGTGAAGAAAAAAATTTTTGTGTTTTGGAGAGAAAAACATTTGACTTTTTCTCGCGGACATGCTATAGTGTTGCTACCATGCGAAATATGTGCAAAATAGCTTTGACGAAGACGGCTGGACCTTAGTGATCTTCAGAGAGTTGGTATACGGTGCGAGCCAACGGTTGCCGGTCTGTGTGCCCATCCCTTCTGAGCTGGAATGCCGAAAAATGCAGTAGGTTTTCCCGTGTGCCCGCGTTAAGGGATAGGACTTGTTGGAGTCTGAAGTGGCGGCCATGGCCGCAATTTGAGTGGTACCGCGGGTAAATGTTGCTCGTCTCAAGATTTCTTGAGACGATTTTTGTTTTTTTAGGAGGTAAATACAATGCCTAACCAAAGCACAGCTAACAATCAACTGATGGATGTGGCGCTCCGCATTCGGGAAATGCGGGAGATCGTCGGCTACAGTATTCCCCAGATGGCGGAACTGACCGAGCTGCCCCAGGAGCTTTATATGCAATATGAGGCCGGTGCAACAGATCTGCCCTTTACTTTTATGCACAAGTGCGCCAAGATCTTCGGTTTGGAACTGACGGAACTGCTGGAAGGTCACAGCGCCAAGCTCTCCGGCTATGCGGTTACCCGCAAGGGTAAGGGTATGGTAACCGCCAGCGAAGACGGTATCACCATTCAGGATATGGCCGCAATGTTCCGGCAGAAGCTGGCCACCCCTTATTATGTTACATATGAATACTCCCCGGAGCTGCAGAACAAACCCATCCACACCACCACCCACGACGGCCAGGAATTTGACCTGGTGCTGAAGGGCGCTATGCGGATCCGCGTGGGTGACCACGAAGAGCTGCTGCAGGAAGGCGACTCCATCTTCTACAAATCCTCCACCCCCCACGGTATGATCGCCGTCGGCGGAGAAAAGTGCGTATTCCTGTCTATGATCATGGCAGGCGACAAGACCGACACCGCGATGACCCATCCCACCGCTATGCCGGTGCGGGTACAGAAAGCGCCGCTGCTTTGCAACGACTTTGTATGGGGCAAAGAGGACGAAAACGGCGTTATGACCGGCATCGGATTTGCCAATGCCGACCGCTACAACTTCGCCTTTGACACTGTCGATGCCATCGCCCGCAAGACCCCGGACAAGCTGGCAATGATTCACATTGCCGACGATATGACCGAAAAGCGCTTTACCTTTAAGGATATGAAGGATGCATCCTCCCAGTGCGCCAACTACTTTAAGTCTCTGGGTATCAAGCGGGGCGACCGGGTGATGCTGGTGCTCAAGCGCCACTATCAGTTCTGGTTTGCCATTTTGGGTCTGCACAAGCTGGGCGCAATTGCCATCCCGGCAACCAATCAGCTGATGGAACACGACTTCTCCTACCGCTTCCAGGCCGGCGGGGTTTCCGCTATCCTCTGCACCGCTGACGGCGACACCGCCAATCAGGTAGAGCTGGCAGAAAAGGCAACCGGTATACAGCTGACCAAGGTGTTGGTTGGCGGCGAGAAGGCAGGCTGGCATAACTTTAATGAGGAGTACGGCCTGTTCAGCCGTCGGTATCTGCGGACAGAGGACGCACCCTGCGGAGAGGATCCTATGCTGATGCTCTTCACCTCCGGCACTACCGGCTATCCCAAGATGGCTATGCACTCCTATAAATATGCATTAGGCCATTACGTTACCGCCAAGTACTGGCATATGTGCGAGCAGGATGGCCTGCACTTTACCATCTCCGAAACCGGCTGGGGTAAGGCCCTTTGGGGTAAGCTCTACGGCCAGTGGCTGTGTGAAGGCGCGGTCTTTACCTATGACTTTAACCGCTTTGACGCGGAAAAGATCCTTCCCATGTTTGCCAAATACAACATCACCACCTTCTGCGCACCGCCTACTATGTATCGGATGCTCATTAAGCAGGACCTCAGTCGCTTCGACCTGTCCTCCATCCATCACGCTACCACCGCCGGCGAGGCGCTGAATCCGGAAGTGTTCTATCAGTTCGAAAAGTCCACCGGTCTGCGGATCCACGAGGGCTTCGGTCAGACAGAAATGACTTTGGGTATCGCCAATCTCTACGGCACCGACATTAAGCCCGGCGCTATGGGTAAGCCCATCCCCGGCTACGGTATCGACATTGTGGATCCCGACGGAAATCCCGTGGAAGACGGTATCAACGGCGAGATCGTCATCCGCACCGATCCCAACCCCACCTGCGGCGTATTCCTCGGTTACTACCGGAATCCGGAAGCCACCGATTCCGTGTGGCACGACGGTATGTATCACACCGGCGATGTGGCCTGGCGGGATGAGGACGGTTATTACTGGTATGTGGGCCGGGCGGATGATGTGATCAAGTCTTCCGGTTACCGGATCGGACCCTTTGAGATTGAATCCACCATTATGGAGCTGCCCTACGTGTTGGAGTGCGGTGTTTCTGCTGCGCCGGACGAGGTCAGAGGCCAGGTGGTAAAGGCAAGTATCGTTCTGGTGCCCGGCACCGAAGGCACGGAAGAACTGAAAAAAGAGATTCAGAACTATGTTAAAGCCCACACCGCGCCCTACAAGTACCCCCGTATCGTGGTATTCCGGGATGAGCTGCCCAAGACTATCAGCGGAAAAATTATGCGTAACAAGCTGTAATCCCCTACTGTTTTTTATTGACAATTATATAATTAAGTGATATGATTCCAAAATAAAGGCCTTGACGGAGAGGAACCATTGCAAGATCCACCTGCAGAGATGTGGCGGTTGGTGCAAGCCACAGGGGACGCATCGGTTCAGTCGCTCCCAAGCCGGAGAGAAGAACACGCAAGTCAGTAGACCTCTCCCGCGTCAGCTGCGTTAGTGCTTAGGGCTTGTTTGAGCCCGATGAGTGGTAGCTGCCCTAAGGCAGTTGCAATTTGAGTGGTACCGCGGGTTGCTTTTCACAGCTCGTCTCAAGGAATCTATCTTGAGACGGGCTGTTTTTTTGTTAAAATGCAGCCAAAGGAGAACATATGCAACAAGAAAAGATCACAGGACTTACCTATAAAATTCAAGAGACCGCTGCCCGTATCCGGGAACTGCGGGAGATCTCCGGCATTTCTCAGGAGGAAATGGCCCGCCGCACCGATACTACTTTGGAGGAATACCGCCGCTGCGAAGAAGGCAAAAAGGACCTGAGCATCGCATTCCTTTACCGCTGCGTGCTGATTCTGGGCGTGGATATGTCCGATATTTTGGAAGGCCACAGCCCGAAGCTGCGTTCCTATGCCCTGACCCGAAAGGGTGAAGGTCAGCGGATCGAGGAAGCCCACCATATGGTCGGCTACAGTTTGGCCGCCGGTTTCCGCAACCGTATTGCCCTGCCCCTTTATATGGAGCTCAATTACCGCCCCGGCGCAGAGTATGAAGATATCGAGCTGACCACCCACGAAGGTCAGGAATGTGATATTGTCATCCGCGGTCATATGCGTATCCAACTGGGTGAAAAAACAGAAGTGCTCCACCCCGGTGACTGTATCTACTACGACTCCTCCACACCCCACGGTATGATCGCCGTGGACGGTGAGGACTGCGCATTCTATGCCATCGTTCTGTCTAACTCTGCTGCCCGTGAGGGTGAGCAGGCTGCCGCCGTGGCTACAGCCACCCGAGCAAAGGCCGTGGACACCCAGGACAGCCAGCGGATCTACCGGGACTTCATCATCCCCACCGAGGACGCCGAGGGTCGTCTCACCGATATTGCCTTTAAGAATGAAGATACCTTTAACTTTGCCTACGATGTGATCGACGCGCTGGGCACACGCAAACCGGACCGGCGGGCAATGCTCCACATTTCCCAGGACGGCACAGAGCGTCAGTTCACCTTTAAGGATATGATGCGGGAATCTGCCCGTTGCGCCAACTACTTTAAGGCACTGGGCATCCAAAAGGGTGACCGGGTCATGCTGGTACTCAAGCGCCATTACCAGTACTGGTTTGCCGTTTTGGGTCTGCACAAGATCGGCGCCGTTGTCATCCCCGCCACCAATCAGCTGCTGACCAAGGACTTTACTTACCGCTTCCAGGCAGCCGGTGTCAAGGCTATCCTTTGCACCGCTGACGGTGATGTTGCTAACTCCGTAGACGAAGCCTGCGCCCAGTACGGCGGCCTATCCCACAAGATTTTGGTAAACGGCTCCCGTCCCGGTTGGCACGATTTTAACGAAGAATATACTATGTACAGCAGCCACTTTAACCGTCCGGCAGATGCGCCCTGCGGCGCAGACCCTATGCTGATGTTCTTTACATCCGGCACCTCCGGTTATCCCAAGCTGGCTGCCCATAACTACAAGTATCCCCTGGGCCATTTTATCAACGCAAAATACTGGCAACAGGTAAATCCCGACGGCTTGCACCTGACCATCTCCGATACCGGCTGGGCCAAGTCTATGTGGGGCAAGGTCTACGGCCAATGGCTGTGTGAGGCGGGTCTGTTTGTCTATGACTTTGACCGCTTTGACGGGGAAAAGATCCTGCCGATGTTTGCAAAATACAACATTACCACCTTCTGCGCGCCGCCTACTATGTACCGGATGCTGGCAAAGCAGGACTTAAGCCGCTTTGACCTAAGCACCATAGAGCACGCATCCACCGCCGGCGAAGCGCTGAACCCCGAGGTTTACCGCCAATTCCAGAAGGCTACCGGTCTTTCCATTATGGAAGGCTTCGGTCAGTCCGAAAGCACCTTGATCATCGGCAATCTGACCGGCAGCAGCCACAAGCTGGGCTCTATGGGTAAGCCCGTTCCCCTGTATCAGGTCCATCTGCTCACTGCGGAAGGCGAGGAGGCTGAACTGGGTGAGACCGGTGAGATCTGCATTGACATCTCCAAAGGACTTCCCTGCGGCCTTGCCTACGCTTACGAGGGTAACACTGAGGTTACCGAAGAGACTTGGCGGGACGGCTTCTATCACACCGGCGACCTGGCCTGGCGGGATGAGGAAGGCTTCTACTGGTATGTGGGCCGGGCAGATGATGTCATCAAGTCCTCCGGCTACCGGATCGGACCCTTTGAAATCGAAAATGTCATTATGGAGCTGCCTTACGTAATGGAATGTGGCGTCTCTGCTGCGCCGGATGAGGTCAGAGGTCAGGTGGTTAAGGCCAGCATCGTGCTGGTGAAGGATTTTAAGGGTACGGACGAGCTGAAAAAGCAGATCCAGGACTATGTAAAATCCCGTACCGCGCCTTATAAGTATCCCCGTATCGTGGAATTTAAGGAAAGTCTGCCCAAGACCGTGAGCGGTAAAATCATCAGAAAGAAACTTTAATAACGAATTGACAATGGACAGTGGACAATGGACAATAAAGGTATTGGCGTTGCCAATGAATTAAATAGTCGCCGTAGGCGACACCTCAATTGTCAATTGTCAATTATCAATTGTCCATTTCTGGCATTTTAAAATATGGAACACAAAAGACTTACATTATTTGCCGGCCACTACGGCAGCGGCAAAACCAATATTGCTGTGAACTACGCAGTTCTCCTGGCAAAAGAAGGCAAGAATGTCTGCATTGGGGATTTGGACATCGTCAATCCCTACTTCCGCACCGCAGACAGCAAAAAAGTGCTGGAGGAGGCAGGCGTAACGCTGATTTCTCCCCAGTTCGCCAATTCCAATGTGGATTTGCCTGCCCTGCCTGCTGAGGCCTATCGGTTGGTGGAGGACAAAAGCATTTACGGCATTATGGACATCGGCGGTGACGACCGGGGTGCATACGCTTTGGGCAGATATGTACCAGCCATCAAAGCAGAGGGTAGCTACCGTATGGTATTTGTCGCCAACTGCTACCGCCCCCTGACCCGTACCCCCGAGGAAGCATTGGATGTAATGAAAGAAATCGAGACCGCCTGCGGTCTTGCCTTTACCGACATTGTTAACAACGCCAATCTCGGCCCGGAAACCACCCCGGAAACCGTCCTGTCTGCTATGGACTATATGGAAAAGTTGAGCAGTCTTAGCGGACTTCCCATCTTTGCCCACACTGCGGAAAGCCTTGTAGCGGAGCAGTTAACGGACAAACTCTCACCTGTGATCCCCCTGCAACTGCAGGAAAAATATTTTGACTTACCTTCCCAGAAGCCGGGTAACCGACCTCTGTGGGGATAACAAATCGCCAAGGAGGAAGAAAATTTATGGCAACTGTAACCTTCCGCACCGACTGGTGCAAAGGCTGCGGTCTGTGCGTGGACGCCTGTCCCAAAGGGTGTCTTGCTATTGCCGCAGACAAAATCAACAAAAAAGGCTATTCTCCCGCTGTGATGGAACATCCGGATAAGTGCATTGGCTGCGCATTCTGTGCCACTATGTGCCCGGACTGTATCATTACCGTGGAAAAGTAAGGAGGCGCACTATGGCAGAACGCGTACTTATGAAGGGCAACGAAGCCATCGCGGAGGCCGCCATCCGGGCAGGCTGTCGACACTACTTCGGTTACCCCATTACCCCCCAGACAGAGATCGCAGCTTATATGGCCAAGAAAATGCCCAAGATCGGCGGCGTCTTCCTGCAGGCGGAAAGCGGGATCGCATCCATCAATATGGTCTACGGCGCTGCCGCCGCAGGTGTGCGGGTCATGACCTCTTCTTCCTCCCCCGGAATCAGCCTGAAGGCTGAGGGTCTGAGCTACATTGCCGGTTCGGATGTACCTGCGCTGGTGGTAAACGTCCAGCGTGGCGGCCCGGGTCTGGGCGGCATTCAGCCCTCCCAGTCCGACTACTTCCAGGCTACCAAGGGCGGCGGACACGGCGATTACCGGATGATCGTACTGGCTCCCGCTTCTGTGCAGGAAATGGCAAGCCTTACCATCAAGGGTTTTAACCTGGCGGACAAGTACCTGATGACCTCTATGATCCTGGCAGACGGCACCATCGGTCAGATGATGGAACCCATCTCCTTTGAGGATGCAGAGATCGAGACCTACGAAAAGCCCTGGGCACTCACCGGCACGAAGGGTAAGCGCCCCCACAATGTGGTCAACTCCCTGTACTTAAAGCCCGATGAGCTGGAAGTGAAGAACTTTGAGCGTTACGAGCGTTACAAGGTAGTAGAAGAAAATGAGCCTATGTGGGAAGAGTTTATGATGGAAGACGCAGAGTACTGTGTCGTGGCATTCGGTATTGCTTCCCGCGTTGCCAAGAATGCGGTAGTTGCTGCAAGAAATGAGGGCATCAAGGTTGGTCTCATCCGCCCCATTACCCTGTGGCCCTTCCCCAAGAAGGCTTTGGCAGCAGCGGCTGACCAGGTTAAGGGCTTCATTTCCGTGGAGCTGAATATGGGTCAGATGATCGAAGATATTAAGCTCTATACCGGGTGCAAGAAGCCGGTTAGCCTGTGCAACCGGTGCGGCGGTATGATCCCCAGCCCCGATGAGGTGCTCGCATCCATCCGCAAGGCACAGAAAGGAGAGTTCTAACCATGGCAGTTGTATTTGAAAAACCCAAGGCTTTGGCGGATATTCCTCTGCACTACTGCCCCGGCTGTCCCCACGGCATTATTCACCGACTGGTTGCCGAGGTCATTGACGAGCTGGGCATTGAAGGCAGAACCATCGGTGTCGCCCCCGTTGGCTGCGCCGTTATGGCATACGATTACTTCACCTGCGATATGATCGAGGCTGCCCATGGCCGCGCACCCGCTACCGCCACCGGTATCAAGCGCAGCCGTCCCGAGAATGTGGTCTTTACCTATCAGGGTGACGGTGACTTGGCCTCCATCGGTATGGCTGAAACCGTCCACGCCGCTGCCCGTAACGAGAATATCACCGTGATTTTCGTCAATAACGCAATTTACGGTATGACCGGCGGTCAAATGGCCCCCACCAGCTTGCCCGGGCAGGTCACTCAGACCTCTCCCTACGGTCGTGATGTAAACCACTGCGGTTGGCCTATTAAGGTCTGCGAAATGCTCTCCACTTTGGAAGGCCCTGAGTACATCGCCCGTGTGGCAGCCAACAATGTGAAGAATGTAAAGAATGCCAAGAAGGCCATTAAGAAGGCTTTCGAGAACCAGATCGCCGGCAAGGGTTTCTCCTTGGTAGAAGTTGTTTCTGCTTGTCCCACCAACTGGGGCATGACTCCCCAGAAGGCGCTGGAGTGGGTAGAGAGCGATATGCTCCCCTACTATCCTCTGGGTGTTTACAAGGACC
>JAZUSG010000100.1:0-3723 GCA_045606605.1 Faecousia sp. | reverse complement strand
ATCAAGGCATCTCAGGTCAAGGCACTGGAGGTCATCTCCGGTCTGACCCAGGAGCAGGCCAAGCAGTTCCTGCTGGCAAGTGTAGAGGAGGAAGTCCGCCACGAAACTGCTATGAAGATCAAGGAGATCGAGCAGCAGATGAAGGACGAATCCGACGAGAAGGCAAGAGAGATCCTGTCTATCGCCATTCAGCGCTGCGCTGCAGATCACGTTGCAGAGGCAACGGTTTCTGTTGTTCCTCTGCCCAACGACGAAATGAAGGGTCGGATCATTGGCCGCGAAGGCCGGAATGTCCGCACCCTGGAAACCATCACCGGTGTGGATCTGATCATCGATGACACGCCGGAAGCCATTACGGTCAGCAGCTTCGACCCGGTTCGCCGGGAAGTGGCAAGACTTGCTCTGGAAAAGCTGATCGCTGACGGCCGTATCCACCCCACTCGCATTGAGGATTGCGTGGAGAAAGCCCGCCGGGATGTGGACCGCACCATCCGTGAGGAAGGTGAGCGCGCCTGCTATGAGACCGGCGTACACGGCCTGAATCCCGAACTGGTTAAGATTTTGGGCCGTCAGAAGTACCGTACTTCCTACGGTCAGAATGTGCTGAACCACTCCATTGAGGTCGCCCACATTGCCGGCCTGATGGCATCTGAACTGGGCGTGGATGTAGCGATGGCCAAGCGCGCCGGTCTGCTCCACGACTTGGGCAAGGCTATCGACCACGAGGTCGAGGGTAGCCACGTACAGCTGGGCGCAGATCTGGCCCGGAAGTACAAGGAGAATCCTGCGGTTATTAACGCTATTGAATCTCACCACGGCGATGTAGAACCCAAGACCGTGATCGCTGTGCTGGTGCAGGCTGCGGATGCCGTTTCCGCCGCAAGACCCGGTGCGCGCCGCGAAAATGTGGAAAATTATATCCGCCGGCTGCAGAAGCTGGAGGAACTCACCGGCGGTTATCCCGGTGTTGAAAAGGCCTTCGCGATTCAGGCTGGCCGTGAGGTCCGCATTATGGTCAAGCCCGAAGAGGTTACAGAGGACAATATGATTTTGCTTGCCCGGGATATTGCCAAGCAGATCGAAGCCGAGCTGGAATACCCCGGTCAGATCAAGATCAATGTGATCCGGGAAACCAAGGCTGTGGAATACGCAAAATAAACCCTTTTTATGGGGCGTGCTTTCTTGCACGCCCCATATTTTTTGCAAATGTGGGTATTTTGCCACACTTTACCAAAGTAATGTGTTGAATTTTAGATGGCTTTTGTGCACAGTGCCAAAAATCCAAAAAATACAAAAAACCACTTTACAACTTTATTTAACTAAAGTATAATACTGCTATCAAAATAAATCGGAGGTTACCCCTCCCCTGTTTCAGAAAGGATCTTCATTATGAAAAAATTTATTGCATTGTTTTTAGCCGTGCTGATGCTGGCCACTTGCTTCGCCGGCTGCGCAAAGGACGAGACCACTGACTCCGCCTACGTGACAAAGAACAAAAAGCTGGTCGTTGGTATTACCGACTACGCTCCCATGGATTACAAAGACGAAAACGGCAACTGGACCGGCTTTGATGCTGAGTTTGCTACCCTGTTCGCCAAGGAACTGGGTGTCGAGGTAGAGTTCTTTGTGATTGCTGACTGGAGCAAGAAATTCGTGGAACTGGATACCAAGAACATTGACTGTGTTTGGAACGGTATGACCATCACCAACGAGGCTCTGCTGAACGCCAAGGTCTCCGACCCCTACGTACAAAACAAGCAGGTCGTTGTTGCCAAGGCTGACAAGATCGACGCTATCAAGACCGCTGCCGACCTGAAGGAACTGAAGGTTGCTGTTGAGAACGGCTCTGCCGGTCAGAGCGCAGCCGAGTCTGCTGAGGTCAAGAACATCATTGCCGTTCAGGACCAGGCCGCTGCCCTGTTGGAAGTAAAGGCCGGCACCTCTGACGCCTGCATTATCGACAGCACCATGGCTTCCGCTATGACCGGCGCAGGCACCGACTACGCTGAGCTGAGCGCAGGTATCAGCCTGACCGACGAGTTGTACGGTGTTGCTTTCCGCAAGAATTCCGATCTGACCGAAAAGTTTAACGCCTTTATGGCTAAGCTGATCGAAAACGGCACACTTAAGACATTGGCCGACAAGTACAATTTGGTTCTGGCTGCAAACGCAAAGTAAAAATGGATATACGGGCGGCGAAAGCCGCCCGTATAGGGCTATATACATAAATAACTACAAGGATGTGCGCTATGTTCCTACCCGTAACCCTGGAGCTGCTGGGCGGTTTCTGGGAATCATTAAAAGTGTTTTTACTGACCCTGGCATTCTCATTGCCATTGGGTCTTATTGTCTGTTTTGGCTCTATGAGCAAATTCTCCCCCCTCAAGGCGCTGGTGCGGTGCTTTGTTTGGATCATTCGGGGAACACCTTTGATGCTGCAGCTGCTCATCATTTTCTATGGACCGGGTCTGTTGTTCGACTTGCCTGCAATGCCCCGGTTTACCGCTACCATTGTGGCATTTGCCATTAACTACGCCTGCTACTTCTCTGAAATCTATCGGGGCGGTATTGAGAGTATTTCCAAGGGACAATACGAAGCCGGTCAGGTACTGGGTCTGACCAAAGGACAGATCTTCTTCCGCATTGTTCTTCCGCAGGTAGTGAAACGGGTTATGGCGCCTATGAGCAACGAAGTGATCACGCTGGTAAAGGACACCTCTCTTGCCCGTATCATCAGCGTGTACGAGATCATTTGGGCCGGTGAATCCTTTATTAAAAAGGGTCTGCTGTGGCCTTTGTTCTACACCGGCGCGTTCTATTTGCTCTTTAACGGCCTGCTCACGGTTCTGTTTGGCTACATCGAGAAGAAATTAAACTACTACAGAGGTTAAGCTATGGCACTATTGGAAGTAAAAAATATCAAAAAGAATTTCGGTAAGACCGAGGTTTTAAAAGGTGTCAGCTTTTCTTTGGAAAAGGGGCAGGTTCTGGCCATCATCGGCTCCTCCGGCAGCGGTAAAACCACTCTGCTGCGGTGTTTGAATTTTTTGGAAACACCGGATACGGGTGAGATCGTCGTAGGTGGCAAGCAGTTGTTTGTGGCCGGTGTAAAATATTCCGATGAGCAGATCCGGGAAAACCGGCTGCATTTCGGACTGGTATTTCAGAATTTCAATCTGTTCCCCCAGTATAATGTGCTGAAAAATGTAACCCTCGCCCCGTCTCTTCTGAACAAGGGCACACCGGAAGAACTGGAAGCCCAGGGTAAAGCGATCCTGGCACAGGTAGGCCTTTCCGACAAACTGGATGCCTATCCCTGGCAGCTATCCGGCGGCCAGCAGCAGCGGGTGGCCATTGCCCGGGCTTGGGCTATGCATCCGGAGGTTCTGTGCTTTGACGAACCTACCTCCGCTCTGGATCCGGAGCTGACCGGCGAAGTGCTGCGGGTCATCAAAGATCTCAAGGGTGAAGACCGTACGATGGTTGTGGTAACCCACGAAATGGACTTTGCCAGAAGTGTTGCCGATGTGGTGATCTTTATGGCTGACGGTGTGATCGAAGAAATCGGCACACCGGAAGAGATCTTTGACCATCCCAAAAGTGAAAAAACCAAAGCCTTCCTGCAAGGCTTCCACGACGGATTTTAAGAAAGGAGCGTTCTATGGAGAAAGGCAATAAGATCACGGAGCTTTACCGGATCGTCGCTGACTTAAAAACCCCGGA
>JAZUSG010000099.1:0-8036 GCA_045606605.1 Faecousia sp. | reverse complement strand
GTTAATATGTCCGCTGCCGAAACGGGTCGCGCTGACCGCTTCCCCATCCAACCGGAAGGCGGAAAACACCTCTGCTTTTTCCTGCAAAAACTCCCTTTCCACGCATTTCTCTCCCTTCTGCGTCAGTTTGTGATCTTTATTCATTATAGCACGCAAAACATTAAACGCAAGACTGGGCGCGGCACAAAAACAAAGTGAGCCCCTGCGAAAAGTGTGGCAATCTCTGTCAGGATTCGTAGGGGCGGGCAATGCCCGCCCGCGGGCGGCGAAACGCCGCCCCCTACGGGAAATCTAATCCATAACAAAAAAGCGGAGTGTTGACCACTCCGCTTTTCTTATTTTTGCAATTACTTCTGCTGCAGGGCTTCTCTCAGGACAGCAATCTTCTTGTCCAGAGATTCCTGTGTGCTGCCGGGGCTGATGGTGTAGTATACCACTCTGGAGAGGATGTCCAGCGTCTGGGGGCACATATCCTTATGGTAGTCGGGGATAATGTCCTTGTTTGCCTCCATCTTGAAGGGGTCCATCAGAGGATGGAATGCGCCTCTCTTTTCCAGGATGGGAGTCCAGTGGGTGTATACGTGACGACCGGTGTCGATGGGCAGGTAGCCGCCAACGCCTTCGTAGTCCGCAAACTTTCTGGCTTCTGCTTCGGTGTCGAACAGAACGGGAACGACCAGGCCGCAATCGCCCTCGATGTCATTGGAGGGAGCGAACTTGCACAGGTCCTTGATGCCGTCCATAATGTACTTCTTATTCTTTCTTAAGCCGGCCAGGGTGGTGTCCATACGGCCCAGCTGCACATTCAGCACGGCTGCGCACAGCTCGTTGGAACGGTACTCATCACCGCAGAAGGCTTCGGTGCTGAAGTCCACCATCTGCTCGCCGAAGAAGGCAATGCCGCTGCTGTCCTGGTGGATCAGAGCCGCCTCAAAGATCTTGCGGTTGTCGGTGAGGATCGCGCCGCCTTCGCCGCAGGAGACGATCTTAAAGTAGTTAAAGCTCAATGCGCCGGCATCGCCAATGGTGCCCAGGCGCGTGCCGTGGTAGCTGCCGCCGTCAGCCTGGCAGGCATCTTCCAGAACCATCAGGTTGTGCTCACGGGCGATCTCCATAATGGCATCCATATTACAGGGCAGACCCTGAATGTGAACGGGGATGATTGCCTTGGTGTGGGGGGTGATCTTCTTCTTAACGTCTTCCGGATCGATGGTCAGGGTCTCGTCCACTTCTGCCAGCACGGGGATCGCACCTACGGACACAACGACCATCGCGGTTGCAATGTATGTATATGCGGGAACGATGACTTCATCTCCCGGGCCGATACCCATACCGACCAGTGCAGAGGACAGCGCAGCATAGCCGCTGGTGAGGAAGATGGGGTACTTACAATTAAAGAGCTGGGACAGCTGGGTCTCAACCTTCTTAGACTCCTGCAGACCGCCGTTGACCTTAAACATATCGCGCTCCTGGATAACTTTTGCCACGGCATCGATTTCTTCTTGACCGATTTTAAACATAATGCTTTGCTCCTTTTCTATCATTTTGTGTTTCCACACGGATTTTATGAGATGGCGGCTCGCCGCCGGCAAAGGCAAGCCTCTTCAGGCGATACCTCCGCATTTAAATCTATTATAGCTACCCGGCGCGGGGTTTTGTAGTGGTATCGTTCTTAAATAATTCGCAAAAATTCACAGGAAGGTCTTGCATATTCCCGCTGGGCAGTATATACTGAAGCCGAGGTGATTACTCTGCTTTACCAAAAATTACTCATCGGCAGCAAGCCGTATTTCATATCCATCGGCCCGGGAGGACCCTTTGAAGTCCACCGCCATCCGGAGCTGGAGCTGAGCTATTGCGTTTCCGGCAGCTGCGATATCCTTTGCGAGAACAAGCTTTATACCCTTTCTGCGGGAGATTTCGCACTGATTCCCTCTATGGCTGCCCACGAAATGCCCGACGGACAAGATCCTGCCTGCCAGAAAATCACCCTGGAGTTTGGCTACGCCCTGCTGGGTGAGCATTTCGGCCTGCTCTCGGAGCGGTATGAAAAATGCCGATGCTTCCGGAAACAGGAGCTGGGACACACAGAAAGTTTCTCAAAACTTGCCGCGTTGACGGAGGAGACCCTGGATGCCTACCGCTCCGCCTCCGATTACCGGGATCTGACCATCAAGGCCAATCTCTTTAAGATCAGCGAGCTGCTTTTGCAGCTGCAAGAGGGGAAGGAATCCACCCCGCCAAAAAGCCGGAAGCTTCACGATATCAAAAAGATCGACAAGGCTTTGGAGACCATTTATAACAGCTATTTTATGCCCCTGAATATCGAATCGGTCAGCGCCTCCTGCGGATACAGCAAAAGCAATTTCTGCAAGATCTTTAAAAACATCACCGGCAACACCTTCCACGACACCCTCAATCGCCACCGGATCGAGATCGCCTGTACCCTGCTGGGTGAGACTAATGATTCCATCGAAAAGATCGCCCAGGAGACCGGCTTTGCCGATGCCAAAAGCTTCTGCCGGGTCTTCCGGAAAATTATGGGAAAAAGCGCCGGGGAATACCGAAAAAGTGTGGGCGCTGAGAAGAAAAAACGATAAAAAGCAGCGGAGAAATTCACCTCGCTTTATATCGTTCCACCACACTATGTATCGCCAAACAAAATCTGTCGATTGGTGTCAATGTTGTATGTGAGGGGTCACCTTCACGGATTTTTAAGGTTCTTTTGATTTCTTTAGGGATAACAATTCTCCCCAAATCGTCCACTCTTCTGACAAGTCCTGTTGCGGTGCCCGACATCTTCGTCGGCTTTGAAAAGCCTTCCTCATCTGTCGACCGCTGCCACTCGCTCAGGTCGCTCCTCCCGCCACCGGCGGCGCTCCCATCGCTCCCCAGTTGCTTTCATATATAAATCTCCTCTTTTACAATTTTAATGTGATATTAGTATCACACTTTTTGTAGAAATTATGAGCAGATTTTCCAAATGTTTTTATTATAAAATTTAAGCAAAGGAGAAAGGCGATGACACTTACGGTCACCGCCTTTTTGGTTTATAGGATTATTTCAAAATTTTGATTTTTCCGATTATCGGGAGTTCCTTTGCCTTGCCATTTGCGGCGTTGATAATACCAATGATGGCAAGAATCGCAAAGACAATCGATAACAGGCTAATAATACTGGTGATGAAATACAATCTCCAAGAAATCGCAAGAATAATTGAATTAAGTATACTTGATGCAATAGACCATGCTACGCAGGCAATCAGAAGAACTAAGCCCTGATTAGCATGGAAGCGGGCAAATTTTGAGCCCTTTGCTGCAAACATCGGGATAAAGCACAGCGGGCCGAAGTACGCTAAAATACCCATTGCCTTATTTTGTGATATATCGTTTGCATCGTAGTCAGCAGTAGTATCGGCGGTATTATTAAGTGCCGCTACCTTTGCCGAAAAGTCGTTCTGATTTGCTGCAGGTTGTTCTGCTACGGGAGGTGCCTGCTGAGCCTGTTGTTCAGGTGCAGGAGCACCGATAGCCTCACCACAGTTAGAGCAGAATTTAATACCCTCTTCAACTTTAGTTCCACATTTTCCACAGAATGCCATATTTATTTCCTCCAATTCTTTTTTACTCTAACGGCAGACCACTTAGGTCGCCGTTTCCAAACTGTTCTGTGATACCGTTCAATTCGTTCATCGAATCCTTAATTTCATTAAATTGTCCGAAGAAATCTCCGAGCCCGCCAAATTGTCCGTCCGTCATTTGATTTATGTAATTGGTAAGAGTATTCGCTAATACAGACACAATGGCGATTAGAATTGCTAACAGCACAAACGCTATAATCATCCAAATAAGCGTTGCACGTGCATAGTTTTTAATATTTTTGTTTTTTGCCGTAAAAGCCATTATGATACATGCAATAAAACCAATGATAGGTACTGCGAACAATATCATAAGGCCTATGTAAAGTCCTGTTGATATTACCTTGTTCTGATTATCCGCAACAGGTGGCGAATAGCTCGGCTGCGTATTCACCTGAGCCACAGGCGACTGTGTAACGGGAGGCGGAGCAGATACAAGCTTTGGCTCGTTTGCTTCAAACTTTGTGCCGCATTCGGTGCAGAATGCAACGCCGTCAGCGATTTCTTTTCCGCACTCGGTACAAAATCTTGCCATATCGTCAACCTCCTCATTTAGTAGTTCTTTTCATAGTCTTCGGGAAGTTCAAAGTAAGTGCTATCCGCACCTTTCGTCAATTCCACAACTCCGAAAATAATATCCACACCGCCACTATCTGCGATTATGTATTTGAGTTCATCACCCTTATAACAGTATGTAATCTTTGTTCCCGAAGAAGAGAATTTTTCACATTCGTACTTTTCGCCGAAAATTTCTTTTTCTTCCACATCACCGAGCATATCGTTATAGAATGCTTCATCATGCATTACTATCACGTTGCCGGTTTTCTTACTGCTAACAGCAGAACGAACAATCATCTTTGTAGTATGGTAAAGAGTGTATTTGTAATCATCTATAACCACTGTCGCTGTACTCAATTCAAAATCGGGTGAACTTGTAGTTTCAGAGTAGGATTTAGAGCCGTCTACAACATTGAGTGTTTTGCTGCTTAATGTCTTGGTATCAGGATCTCGGAAATCCTTTACATAGTTTTCCACTCGCAGAGTATAAGGGCCGCTGAAATATTCCTTATACAAATCAAGTGTTCTTGATTTATCTGTTTTCGGTGCGTTATTTTCTTCATTGTTGCCGTCGGAATCTTGGTTTTCAACCTGTGATTCTCCGCCGCGGTCAATGCCGCCTTGAATTTCACCGTTTAACCCACACGCTGCTAGTGAGAGCAGCATCATGACCGCAATAAAAATTGCTAATAATTTCTTCATGGTGTTGTTCCCCCTTTTTCAATTTATTAAAGTCCAAACAAGTCTTTCAAACTTGTGGCTTTCTTAGGTTCGGGTTTGACATAGTTGAAACCACCGTAAGGCTCTGATTTATCAAAACCAATATTAGGACAGTCGGGATCACCCTCGAAACAATGCTCGGTATCTACGTGATAACAAACACCACCGATCATCTTATACAGATGATTCATACTCGGATACTGACCTGCCTGACGGAATCCGTTTTGTAAAAGCAACTGCCTGTAGTTTTCAACTGCCTGACTGGCGGCTAAATGATTACCTGCAAAATCCGCAGAGAACCCATAGAAGCCGACCTCGTATTCGTTAATTTCAAAGTTTGCGCCACCGCAGTTCCATTTGGGATACTGCGGAAGTTTTTCATCCCATTCTGCCATAATTGCCGCATCACGCTCGGCTTTGGCTTGTTCTTCCTGAATAGTTGCAGGAAGCTTTGCACCGCAGTTCTGGCAGAACTTCGTGCCTATGTTGTTCTGTGTGCCACAGTTCACGCATACAGCGCCTTCTGCAAGTGTCTGTTCGGGTAGCTTAGTACCGCAGTCGGCACAGAATTTCTTGTCCGCACCGTTTGGTTTGCCACAGTTAGGACAAACCTTTGTATTCTTTGCCGCTTCGGTGGCATATCCTTGCAGTTTGCTTTCAAGGTTTGACATAGCCCCTTCAAGACCTGTAGAACGCTGTGTCTGTTGCTGTGAATTTTGAGTTGCTTTGTCGATAGACTGAGTTGCCTGATTTACAAGATTGGTTGCTGCGGGTTCAACCGCCTGACGAACTGCATTACCTACGGCTTTGCCGACAGCATCACTTACACCTCGTCTGATTGCTCTCTCTAAAAAGCCCATGTTGCACCTCCTTTGTCATCCTTTATTTCATATTATGTATACATTTACATATCCCTATATCATCGCTGGGGGGTGAATAATGAATGCACCCTATGCAGCTTTCATCTTTTGTTTTTCGCCCCGAAGCTTCGTAAAACTCACAAGGATCTTGAACGGCTGTAACAATTCGGTAGCCGACCTCATTATATAGCTTTTCCTCTGAAAGCTCCGGAAAGATGACAGCCGGCTCACCGAAAGCTCTGTCCGATTCGGTATAATAGCCATATCTGAGTTCGAAGATGTGCTGTCCAATAGTTATTCTTTTATAAAGATCACCCTCTTTTTGGGGTGTACCTAACTTAACCATGGCACCCTCCTTTGCAAAAGAAAAATCCTTTACACTGCTTACAATAACAGTATAAAGGATTTATTCTAAAAAAACATCCTACCGAAAAGGCGAAAAAAGAATGATTTATATGTAAGCGCCGAACTCACTTCGGTCAATGATTCCTGTCTTGTTTCGCGCTGTTTGTATCATAGATTTAACAGTAGATTTTGATATATGCAGGTGGTTGGCTATTTGTTCGTCGGACAGATTGAAGGCTGCCAGACGCGCAATCTCACGCTCGCGGTCAGAAAGCTTTGAAGTGATGTTGTTCTCGGTGACAGCATTATGGAGTTTAACCCAGCCTTCATGTAAAACCTTATGAAGCTCCTTGACCTTTTTAGCGGCATCAGGGTCAATTAAAAGAAGCCTTTCATCCAAGAATAGACCAAGTTGTCGGCGGTGCTCAACAAGCGGGCCGTATAGCCCGTCTGCGAGGCAGAGGTTAATTGCTCTGTCTAAATGAAAAGCGGCATTGGTATCATCACCCGTTTGATGATAGGTGATCGAGCACAATAGTCTCAGATAGATTTCGGACATTACGGTTTTCTCGGCTGTCGCCTGTGCGATCATCGGCTCCATAATAAAGGGATGGGAACGCATAAGACCAAGACCTGTTACATCTTCCAAATGAAAGCGTCCTGCCGCAAGTTCTTGAGCAAATACCAATAGATATTTTATATAAAACACTCGTGCTGCAGGGTGCGCATCGGTAGGCAGGTGCTCAAAGCGTCCTCGATAAAACCAGTCTGGGAAATCCTTGGTATTTCGGATGGAAAGATCTGTGGAGGCAATGGAAAGCAAGATAATATCACGATCGTTTTCATCCTTCCACGGCGCCTCGTACATATGCTTTTTTGCCTCCTGCCAAAGCCTCACATCCCCCTTCCACATAGCAACCAATCCTAAAAGCATACCGCCGGAAAGTGTGGCATAAAAGCCGCTGTGCTGCTGCAAAAAATAGGTGGCGTGCTCGTAAACCTTATCAATTTCACCGCGGCTATAGGCAATTTCTGCGGCAAACAGTTGCTGCGCTTCGGGATGATAGGCAAGTGATTCTATAACCGCATCTGCTGTGCCGGGAGTATTATACAGGTCGGTCATGTCCAAAAACGGACTCTTGCGAACAAGCGGTACATTACCGATTTTACCACTTGCTTTATTTTCTTTACGTCTTGCATCTGCAGGACGTGAAGCGTTATTGGGAATCATCCAGGCAACGCCCCAACGCTGAGCACCGGGAACGCGTCCTCTCCGACACAGGTCCTGCACATTCCTTGTTGATGTATCCCATTTTTGTGCCGCTTGCTGTGCTGTAATCATTTTCATAGTTGCACCCTTTTCCTATTCTCGTAATATGCGGATTTCCGCATATTGATTTTCTCTATTATACTGCGTTTTTCCGCATAATGCAACACCTTTTTGAAAACTAAAGCCGAACAAGCTTTAACGCTCATCCGGCTTTGTGATAGTATGAATATTTAATTTTGGCTACTCAGAGTATGTATTTCTGATGCGTGTTCTTAGAAACAAGCCCTCCTTTCTAAAAACCGCCGAAAACCCTATTTTGGCACCCTTGTGTTCAATAGGGCAAACTGGCGAAAAACCCAGTGTTTATGCAGGTTTCAGGCGGTTTGCCCTATTATAACACAAGCCTCCACTCTTCCGACAATTCCTGTTGCGGTGCCCGACATCTTCGTCGGCTTTGAAAGGCCTTCCTCATCTGTCGACCGCTGCCACTCGCTCAGGTCGCTCCTCCCGCCACAGGCAGCGCTCGCTCGCTCCCCAGTTGCTTTCATATATACATTTCTCCTTAATTTACAAATTGTGATGTTAGTATTTGTGATTAAAGGGAATTTATACTGTTTTGATTTACTTTTCAAACAAAAACATCATT
>JAZUSG010000098.1:0-4348 GCA_045606605.1 Faecousia sp. | reverse complement strand
GTGAAGACCTCCATTTACCCCTGTCTGATCTTCTTAGGCGTTGGCGCAATGACCGACTTTGGCCCGCTGCTTTCTAACCCCAAGAGTCTGCTGCTGGGCGCAGCCGCTCAGATGGGCGTGTTTGTTGCCTTTATTGGTGCTGTCGCACTGAATTTGATTCCGATTGAGGGCATTGGCTTTACTGCCAAGGAAGCGGCTTCTATCGGCAGTATCGGTGGTGCAGACGGACCTACTGCGATTTTTTTGACTACAAGACTTGCGCCCCATTTGCTGGGCGCGATCGCAGTGGCGGCCTATTCCTATATGGCATTGATCCCCATGATTCAGCCTCCCTTTATGAAGCTGCTGACCACCAAGGAAATGCGGGAAGTGAAGATGGAGCAGACCCGGAATGTGTCCAAGACTGAGAAGATCATCTTCCCCATCGTGGTGACCCTGTTTGTGGCACTGCTGCTGCCGGATACCGCGCCTCTCATCGGCTGCCTGATGCTGGGTAACCTCTTGAAGGAGACCGGCGTTACCGACCGTCTGTCCGATACCGTTCAAAACGGTTTGATGAACACCGTTACCGTGCTGCTATCTACCTCTGTTGGCGCGACCATGGTTGGTTCTACCTTCCTGAATTTCAAGACGTTGTTTATCGTGGTTTTGGGTGTGTTGGCCTTCATCCTGTCCACGTGCGGTGGCTTGATAGGCGGTGTTGTGATGTACAAGTTGACCGGTGGCAAGGTCAATCCGCTTATTGGCTCTGCCGGCGTTTCTGCTGTACCGATGGCCGCCCGTGTGGCAAACAAGGAAGGCCAAAAGGCAAATCCTTCCAATTTCCTTTTGTTGCATGCTATGGGCCCAAATGTTGCCGGCGTCATCGGCTCTGCCATCGCCGCAGGCTTTTTGTTGATCGTATTCGGTTAAATGCCAATCCCCTGCCTTGTGGCAGGGGATTTTCTTTGTTTTTCCTTGACAAAAGTGGGGAAAACAGGGTATAATAACCGAGATATGTAAAAGACAACGAACGGAAGAGTAGGCAGCAGGCGCTGTTCAGAGAGCCTCGTAAAGGTGGAAAGAGGTACAGAAGAAGCTGCCGAACATGGTCTGGGAGTCGGTATGTCGATAGGTAGGCATACCCGGGTGCGCCCGTTATTGCGTTTTGAGGCAGAAATGCCTCCCTTGTGTAAAGGGAGGTGGCAACCCGAAGGGTTGACGGAGGGATTGTCTATTCTGCGAATCAAGGTGGTACCACGAAAAAATTTTTCGTCCTTGCACAGCAAGGACGATTTTTTAATCCAAAATCGTAGGGATCGGCCACTGGACGACCCGAAACAAATGGATCCCTCGACGGTATCAATTTGTTCTTTTTTGCGGGGCGTCGTAGGCGCCGCCCCCTACAATCATATGGTATTTTCAATTCTTTCAGGAGGAATTTTTATGTCTAAAGGTAATTTCTATATTACAACCCCTATTTACTACCCCTCTGCAAAGCTCCATATCGGCCACACCTACTGCACTGTGGCAACCGATGCTATGGCGCGCTTTAAGCGCCTGCAGGGCTATGATGTGTGTTTCCTCACCGGCACCGATGAACACGGTCAGAAGATCGAGGACAAGGCAAAGGAAGCCGGTGTAACACCGCAAGAGTATGTTGACGATATCGTGCTGGGCGAGGGCGGTGTACTGGACCTGTGGAAGCTGATGAATATTAGTAACGACCGGTTCATCCGTACTACCGACGATTACCACGTAGCCGCCATTCAGAAGATCTTCAAGAAGATGTACGAAAACGGCGACATTTACAAGGGTAAATACACCGGCAAGTACTGCAAGCCCTGCGAATCCTTCTGGACGGAAAGCCAGCTGGTGGACGGCAAGTGCCCCGACTGCGGCAGAGAAGTGCAGGATGCCGAGGAAGAAGCTTACTTCTTCCGCCTGTCTAAGTATGCTGACCGGGTGCAGGATCTGCTGGAAAACACCGATTTCCTGGAGCCCCGCAGCCGTGTCCACGAAATGGTCAATAACTTCATTAAGCCCGGTCTTGAGGATCTGTGCGTGTCCCGCACCAGCTTTTCCTGGGGTGTTCCTGTGGACTTCGACGAGGGCCATGTGGTTTACGTTTGGATCGATGCCCTGTTTAACTATATGACCGCCCTGGGCTTCTGCAATGACCAAAAGGACGGCCTGGATCAGTTCTGGCCTGCCGATGTGCATTTCGTGGGCAAGGAGATCGTCCGTTTCCATTCTATCATTTGGCCGGCTATGCTGATGAGCCTGAACCTCCCCCTGCCTAAGAAGGTATACGGCCACGGCTGGCTGCTGCTGGACGGCGGTAAGATGAGTAAGAGTAAGGGCAATGTGGTCGATCCCTATATCCTGGCCCAGCGCTTTGGCGTGGATGCCCTGCGGTTCTTCCTGCTCCGCTCCTTCCCCTTTGGCTCTGACGGCAACTTCAGCAACGAATTGCTGATCTCCACCATCAATACGGACCTTGCTAACGACCTGGGTAATCTCTTGTCCCGGACGGTGGCAATGGCGCAAAAGTACTTCGGTGAGAGACTTCCCGAACAGCAGCAGGTGGATATCGCCAAGGACAAGGAACTGGTGGAAATGGTCTGCTCCCTGCGGGAAAGATACGAAGAGCAGATGGAAAAGTATGCCTTCCAAAATGCCCTGACAGAGATCTTCAAGGTCATTTCCCGGGCCAATAAGTATATCGACGAGAACACCCCCTGGGTGCTGGCTAAGGATGAGGCAAGCCACCCCCGCCTGGCAAAGGTACTGTATAACCTGCTGGAGACCGTTCGGATCTGCGCAGGCTTGCTGGCTCCCTTTATGCCCGAAACCGCAGCGGAGATCGCAAAGCGCTTGGGCGGCGCGGATATGGATTGGGACAGTCTGGAAGATTATGGCAGACTCCCTGTTCAGGTGGCAACGGTGAACGGCCCGGCTCTGTTCCCCCGAATCGATATGGAAAAGGAATTGGCCGCATTGGAAGAACTGTCGAAGCCCAAGTCTGACATTGAGATCGAGCCTTATGCTACCGAAAATGTGGATTTTGACACCTTCTGCAAGTCCGATTTCCGGGCCGTAAAGGTTAAGGATTGCCAGAACGTAAAGAAGAGCGATAAGCTGCTGCAGTTTACCTTGGACGACGGTACCGGCACAGACCGGCAGATCCTCTCCGGCATTGCCAAGTACTATAAGCCGGAAGAGCTGATCGGCAAGACGCTGGTTGCTATCACCAATTTGCCGCCCCGAAAGATGATGGGCAAGCAGTCTGACGGTATGCTGATTTCCGCCGTGCACACAGAAAAGGGCGAAGAGAAGCTGCACCTGCTGATGGTGGATGACGCCATCCCCGCCGGCGCAAAGCTCTGCTAAAAAAGAACCCCACCGGCGTTAGACGGATGTTCGTAAAACAGTGAATCCTCCCTGTGACGATTTGTCATCGGGAGGATTTTTGCTTTTTGTTTCGATGTAGCAGTATCCAAGACGCTCTCTGATGCGGGAGGCTTGGGTGTAGCACAAAACCGCAGATTACGTACGACTCCGAACGGCGTATAGAAATGCGTGCCTATAACCATTCAAAAAATTGGAATTTGTCGTCATTTCCATTCATCGACATTGCTTCCTGTTTCATAGCTTTTTGTTGTCAAATAAGGATAGTCGATAGAATCTTTTCCGTGCTTTTTCGCCCATGCACACATAGGAACACTTAAAAGGGCTTCAAATTCCATTTTCCACAGATTGCTAATTTTGCCCGCTTTTACCTTTTCGTAGTACTCTTCGCCATTAGTCAATGCACAACAACGAGAATACAAAAAGCTATCATCTGTGTGGGCGTAGTACCTACAAGCTTTTTTGAAATTTTTCTTTGTGTCCAATTCGAAAAGCAACTCAGCCATTATATCGTCGAAAGAGAATATAGTTTCATCTGATTGTTGCGCCAAATACTCCACCAGAGGATATAATACCTTTTCGTCATCACCCAACGCATCCCAATCGCAGACAGTCATAATGATTTCAAAAAATTGTTTTCTATTCATATAGTTAACTCTTTCATTAAATTCAAGTTTTTCTATTCATTCCCACGTCATTCCGAGGAGCGAAGCGACGTGGGAATCCGTTCTCCCGTGGATCAAAGAGCCACGGGATGTAAGGCATCGCAAGATGCGGATTGCCACGCCAGTGTGAGCACTGGCTCGCAATGACGGTTGTAGGAAACAATTCGGCAAATTCAAGTTTGTCTAACTGGCGCTTACGGCGCCCAAGGCTCCCTTGTATAAAGGGAGCTGTCAAAAATCTTTTAATTTTTGACTGAGGGATTGTTACCGTAGTACGATTTCGCATAAGTTTT
>JAZUSG010000097.1:0-5878 GCA_045606605.1 Faecousia sp. | reverse complement strand
CAGTGAATTCATTGCCCTCATTGCAGACAAGCTGCAGCTGCAATTAAAATCCAGCCAGGTCGCAAACTTTTAACCTGTCTTGTAGGAGCGGTCATTGACCGCCCGCAAACATCGGATGACAAACGAAGAATGCGGGCGATCTATGATCGCCCCTACATTCACTGCCCGCATTGCAGATACGCCGGAGCTGCAACCAAAAAAGCGCCGAAGTTTCTAATTTCTAAGCACAGCAAAACACCCTTGATTTTGGAGATCGTCTCCCCAAAGTCAAGGGCGTTTTTATTTTGTATCTGAACGTCAAATCCGGCAGGCATCAGATCCACATAACATCGTCATCTTTTACCACCAAGTGCAGCTTGAGACGGAATGAACCTTCTGCCTCTCCCAAGGGACAAACCGTATTTTCTCCCGAAAGCATCTCCGGCCAAATTCCGCTTACGGACACCGGAGTCATATTGCCATAAATATCGTACATAGTGGCGCTGTCTTCTTCCGGCTTTAGTTCAATGTAGCTGCCCGGCGACAACGCCGTCTCCAAACACAGCTTTTGACCGTTTATGCTGAGGGAAGGATTTTCAACAGGAGAATCGTCTACCGGATACGCGCAAATATCGCCAATATAAATTTCCGACGGATCCCCTGTGTACAAGATCCGCAACGCGCCGATATTGGCATAATCCATACACGCTCTGTACTTAAAAAAGTCGATCATTCTGCCTTTGCGGGGATCGTTTACATATTCCCTATGCGTATGGTCTCCGTTATCGTGCTCACAAAGCGTAAAATAGCGCCAACCGCTGTAATTTAAGGAAATGACGTGCATTCCACACCCTTCTTCTCCAAAGCCTAATGCTGCCTCCAGCTGGATGTTAATATAATCGTCCTTTTCCGTGCCTTTTACCCAGACCCCCAACGCCTCTGTGCCAAGAATGTTCAGGTTCTCCTGATAGGTGATCACCTCCTGCTGGGCACTCAGGGGCAGGTCCTTTTGGAAATGGGCAATGGTGCGTCCGCCATCTTCCCTTTTCGCCCCACACTGGGCAATCAACCGAATCGTCGGTCTTTGTTTGCCATAGGGATTTACCAACTGCGTCTCATTCTCTGTATCCTTCAAAGAATACGGCCTTGCAAACAGACGGGTCTGCTGGGAAAAACCGATCCGACCATCCTTTTGTACGATACAGAAGTTTTTATCGTTGTTTTGCAAGGTTTTCCGGATCTGCTCCGGTACACATCTCTCATCCCGCAAAGCCGTGTACCGGTCGATTCTGTCATATAATCGGTAAAACTGCTTGTAGCCTTTGCTGCTTTTGCCGGACAAGTAGTCCAGTGCATCCTTATTCACATCTCTCTCCACCGTCTCATTGAGCAAATGATAGGAGATTCCCCAGTTATATCCCACTGCCCGCGTTCCCAAATAATCCACATCGTCATCAAATACGATCTTGCGCTTCCAGTTGGGGCGGTCGTGGGCATCATCAAATATCGGCGGATATACAAACCACCATCCCAGCGTGCTGGGAAGCATTCTTCGCTCACCCACCATCACATTTCTGTTTGCGTGCATTTTCAGGTTGTGCTGATATCCGCTTGTAAAGGCATCCATCGCGCCGGTTCTCCCCTGGGCACCCCAAATGGTAGGATGCGGGAAATTTTCAAAATAAAAATCTTTCTTTACATTGCGGAGAATATTTTGCACGATCAAACTATCATAGTACCAGCCCAAGCCCTGATCTTTTCCATACAACATTTTCGACTGGTAGCCAAATCCGTCGCAAAACATACCGTCAAATCCAGCTTCATTGATAAACTTTGCCATCCGGGAAATGTGTTCATAAAACAGCCCAGACCCAGCCGCCGGCACAAACATATTGTACATATTCAGCAAATGATGGATCTTTGTTCCCTTTTTGTGGGCCCTTGCTACCGTTCCCAGCGCTCACCGGGTGCATTCTGTAAGGGCGCCTTCTTTTTTCGCGCCCACATCGATCAGTTCCTCTTCGATGCGCATGGTTGCCATATGCATAGTAGCGCTGTCCCCCTGCACCAGTGGAATCGCATCGATACCCTCTTCTACGTAAATGCAGGTATCCTCCGCTCCAAGGTCTTGTGCCAGGGTATATTCCGCCATACTGAACAGGTCGGGGCTTGGCACGGGTGTAACAAAGCTACTGCGAAAATCAACCAGGGCGCTATAATTATGCAGAAACGCCAGCATCCCGTTTTCGTGCAGCTTGTCGACTACCTTCTCTTTAAATTCAGCCGTGCCGCCGGGGAATTTCTCCGGGAAGAACACGTAGTCATTATTTAAATAATCGAACCCTTGGTGGAAGCTCACCTGTCTGATGTTTTTCTTTTTTAATGCCGCGATCCAATTGTCATTGCTAAAATCAATATCCGTAACCTCAATGACATAATCGTAGTTGAGTTCTTTGATATCCTTTGCATACGGTCCGCCTACCGGACTGATGACCACATCCTCAATGGTGCAGTCGGCATACACATTTTTCACCGTTTCTCTCAGATCGTCCGGCGAAACACCAATGAGCGCAGCGCTCACACCCACCGCCGAAAGGGCAGAATATGCCATAGCGCCGACTCTGCCGCACCGTCCCGGAATTTCCACCGGCTGGCATTTGATGCTTCTGGGCAAGAGGCATCCACAAAAAGCCGGATCCATTCCGTCATCTTTCAGTTCGCATCCACCAAATAAGAATCTTCCAAAATCTGCAGAATCCGGGGTTACATCCACGACCGTCATCCGGATATTGTCTGCAAAACACTGCACCCTGACCCGGAACACCACCTGCGCAAAGCACACCGTTACGATGTCTTCCGCCCACGCTACCGACAAAGGAAGTACCCGTTCGGTTCTCCATTTAACCCCCGGATATAAGGCAAACGCATAGTTATTTTCTTCTTTCGCAAAGTTTTTTCCTGTTTTTTTGTGGGTAAATTCTACGACTTTTCCCGTTTCATCAAAGCTGTACCGCAAATGATCGGTTTCTAAACGGATCGCACGCTTCATTTTCTTTCCTCCTTGCCGGTGAAATGCATATGCCTGTTTGTAACGGTTTTCTCCCTCCGTATAAATGCCATTTTTCATTGTCGCATGGATAATTTTCTTATATGCGGTTTTTGTGTATTTGTCAAGTATTTACCATCCAAAAAATAGTTTTTTCACAACGGCTTCCTCTTCCGTTTCGGTTGACAGATTTTGATGGAGCCGATATAATATGCACAGAAATACGAAAGGAGCTATTCTTATGGAAAATGAAGAAATCCTGCAGGAAGAAGAAGCTTCCATTCTCACACTGACCGACGAAAACGGTGAGGATACCAATTTTGAATATTTGGACTGTGTGGAATATGCGGGTGTAGAGTACCTGGTGCTAATGCCCGAAGAGACCAGCGAGATTGTGATTTTGGCGGTCGAGCCGGTAGATGAGGAAAACGAAAACTACCTGGCTGTGGAAGATCAGGCCATTTTGGATGCCGTTTACGGCATCTTTAAGGATCGCTATAAAGACGTTCTGCAATTTGAAGACTAAGAAAAATGCCCTTGGAATTTTCCAAGGGCATTTCTTATGCAAAGATATCGTTTTTCAAGTTTCGGCTGCGGAGAACATAGTACAGCGCCGTCCCCAGGGTCAGCAGCACCGCCGCCTCTCCGATGGCAACATACAGCGCGTTTAACCCAAAACCGCCGCCGATATACACGCTCAGCTCCCATCCCACCAGCAGGCCGTTACTGATTGCCGGCAGCAGCATAGCCGGGAGGGGGTATCCCTTCAGGGTTACCTTTCGCAGGCCGTACATACCCGCCGCCCCTATAAGCGTTGCCAGCGTGCCGATCAAAAAGTCCAGGGGCAGCGCGCCAGCAAAGCTGATGTTAAACAACAGACACCCTATGCTCAGGCCCGGGATTGCCGCCGGAGTAAAGAGCGCCAGCACGCACAGAGCCTCCGATGCCCGGAACTGAATGGCCCATGTGGCAGAATTGGGAATCAAGAAGTTTTGCAGGTATGTCAGCGCCACATACAGCGCGCCGATCATCGCGCCCCGGGTGATCATCCGGCTTTTTCCTCTCATATTAGCCTCCAAAAAACAAAAATGGGCACAGCCGTGCCCACAAAAAACGGGCGCAACTGCGCCCATCTAACTCCCTAGTTTTGTTTACCGACAGGATGGTCACGAACTGTCCTATGAATTTCCTTTATTATATACTTTTGCTTCCCGCCTGTCAAGCGGGAGCACACATCCGTAAACTTTCTGTAACACGACCGAATTAGACTTGCAGATTTTTTCTGCTATGGTATAATAATGATACCATTTCTATGTGAACAGGTGATCATTTTGAAAAAAATGCTCTTTATTCTAAATCCCGCTGCCGGTATGCGGAAAGCCAATCGGATGCTGGCGGATATCCTGTCTGTGTTTAACCGGGCGGACTACGATGTGCACACTTACATCACCGCGGGTCACCAGGATGCGATAGAGGCCATCTCGCGTTTCGCGCCCGGAATGGACCTGGTGGTCTGCTGCGGCGGAGACGGTACTTTTAACGAAACTATCACCGGCATTTTACAGGAAAATCTAAACATCCCTATCGGCTACATTCCCACCGGCTCTACCAACGATTTTGCCACTTCTCTAAAGCTGCCCACCGATCCCATTGCTGCCGCCCGGCAGATCGTGGACGGTGCGCCGGAGCGGGTTGATGTGGGTCAGTTTGGTAGCCCCTATTTTTCCTATGTTGCCTCCTTCGGCGCATTTACAAGGGCCAGCTATTCCACACCGCAAAACATCAAAAACGCGCTGGGTCACACCGCGTATTTGCTGGAGGGTATCCGGGAACTGTCTCAGATCCGCAAGATTCATCTGCGGTTAGAGCTGGATGGTGAGCCGGTGGAAGACGACTATCTGTTCGGCGCTGTCTGCAACTGCACAAGCGTGGCCGGCATTCTCACCTTAGACCCCAACCAGGTGGATATGCAGGATGGTATGTTCGAGGTGCTGCTGGTGCGGGCGCCCCGGGATCTTGCGGAGATCGCCGAGTGCATTTCCGCGGTGCAAAAGCAGCAATATAACTGCCGGATGATGACCTTCCGCAGCGCCCGTCAGGTAAAGGTCTTCTCCGACGGAGAAATGTTCTGGACACTGGACGGAGAAAAAGAATCCGGTTCGGATGTGGTAACCATTTCCAATATGCACCACGCCATCACTATACAAAAATAACAAGAGGATTTTTTATGCACAACACCACCCTTTGCTATATCACCCGGGGCAACGATGTGCTGATGCTCCATCGGAACAAGAAGAAAAACGATGTGAATCAAGACAAGTGGATCGGCATCGGCGGCAAATTCCTGCCGGACGAAACGCCGGATGAATGCCTTCTGCGGGAAGCGGAAGAGGAGACCGGTCTGACTCTTACCCAGTGGAAATGCCGGGGTATCGTAACTTTTCTTACTAACGGCCCTTGGGATGGAGAGTATATGTACCTATTCACCGCCGACGGCTTCCAGGGGCAGTTAAAGGATTGCGACGAGGGCGAACTAAAGTGGGTCAGCCGGGAGTTTTTGGATTCCCTGCCCACCTGGGAAGGTGACCGGATCTTTTTAGACCTATTGTGGAAAGACGCGCCCTTCTTTTTACTAAAGCTCCGTTACGATGGGAACACTTTGGTGGAAGCGGTGCTGGACGGCAAGAAAATCAAATAAAAAACAGGCGTGCATTAGCGTGATACTCTTAACGGAGTATCACGCAACTCTATTCGCCTGACGGCGAGTTATATTGCTTCGCAGTGATATTATGCTACGCATAGTGATATTGTCCTGCGGACAGTTTATGGCGAATAGAATATCACGAAACAGAT
>JAZUSG010000096.1:0-20034 GCA_045606605.1 Faecousia sp. | reverse complement strand
CACTCCCGACCGTAAGGCTGACATGCCCTTCCTGATGCCCGTTGAGGACGTCTTCACCATCTCCGGCCGTGGTACTGTTGCTACCAGTCGTGTTGAGCGTGGTCAGATTAACAAGAACGACAAGGTCGAGATCGTTGGCCTGCGCGAAGAGAAGAAGGAAACTGTTTGTACCGATATCGAAATGTTCCACAAGCTGCTGGATTACGCAGAAGCTGGCGACAACATCGGTGCTCTGCTCCGCGGCGTTGACAAGAAGGAAATTGAAAGAGGCCAGGTTCTCTGCAAGCCCGGCTCCATCAAGCCTCTGACCAAGTTCGCTGGCCAGGTTTACGTCCTGTCCAAGGAAGAAGGCGGCCGTCATACTCCCTTCTTCAACAACTATCGTCCTCAGTTCTACTTCCGTACCACCGCCGTTACCGGCATCATCAGCCTGCCCGAAGGCACTGAGATGTGCATGCCCGGCGACAACGTTGTTATGAACGTTGAGCTGATCACCCCCATCGCTATCGAGAAGGGCCTGCGTTTCGCTATCCGTGAAGGCGGCCGTACCGTTGGTTCCGGCGTTGTTACCGAGATCTACGAATAATTCTTGATCGCTGATTAAAGCTTTTAAAGCCCCCAGTCTTTGGACTGGGGGCTTTTTTACTGGACTTTACGTTGTATATATGGTATTATAAGTGCAAAATTTTGAAGGAGTTTGATAAGTGAAAGAACTGCGATCCAAGATTGTGGAAGCACTGCTTTCTGCGCTGCCAATCACGTTAATTGTTTATTTTATTTCGTTTCTTCCATGGTTTAATTTCTCAAAAGCAGAGCTGATCTCTTTTTCTATCGGCGCGGTACTACTGATACTGGGTATCGGTTTATTTAACTTAGGCGCCGATTTGGCAATGACACCTATGGGAACCCATGTAGGCGCCGGCCTTTCCAGACAGAAGAATCTAAAATTATTGCTCATTGTTTGCTTCATTCTGGGTTTGCTGATTACCATCGCAGAGCCGGATTTGCAGGTGCTTGCCAAGCAGGCAGCATCTGTAATGAATGGAACAGTTCTGATCGTTACCGTTGGATTCGGCGTTGGCTTATTTCTGATTATTGCGATCCTGCGCATTGTATTTAAGCGACGTCTGGCGATGATTTTGATGCTCTTTTATATGCTGCTGTTTGCTGCGGCACTTTTACTGGCAGTTAACGGAAATTTAGCCTTAATGCCAATGGCCTTTGACTCCGGTGGTGTCACCACCGGGCCGATTACCGTTCCGTTTATTATGGCGCTGTGCGTGGGCATTTCCAGTGTTTTAGGAGACCGGAAATCCCAGGAGAACAGCTTCGGTATGGTAGCTCTGTGTTCCGTCGGACCTGTACTGGCGGTCCTTATATTAGGCGTATTTTCTACTTCTGAACTGACCTATGCAGTACCGAATTTTACGGTCAGCAACCACATTCTCGACAGTTATTTGCATTCTGCACTGCATACCTGTAAAGAGGTTGGTTTGGCGTTGGGTATGATTGTTGTTTTCTTTTTTGCCTGCCAAATTTTCTTCTTAAAGCTTACCAAAAGACAGTTGTGCCGTATCGGAATCGGTGTGATTCTGTCATACGTTGGTCTGGTGCTGTTTTTAACCGGTGTCAATGTGGGTTTTATGCCCATTGGTTACAAGCTGGGTGCTGCGCTCTCGGAAATGAATCCCTATTTGGTAATTGGATTGGGACTTGTAATGGGTGTGCTGGTTGTGCTTGCAGAACCGGCAATTCACGTACTCAATCAGCAGGTCGAAGAAATTACCGGCGGTTATATTACCAAAAAGGCGATGCTTATTGGCCTTTGTATCGGTGTTGGCGGCGCGATTGCACTGTCTATGCTGCGAATTCTTCTGGATTTTTCACTGGCATACTATATTGTGCCGGGATACTTTGTGTCCTTAGCCCTGTCTCTGTTTGTTCCGCCGGTGTACACAGCGATTGCCTTTGACTCGGGCGGTGTCGCCAGCGGCCCGATGACTTCCGGCTTTATACTACCCTTTGCCATTGGTGTATGTATGGGCGTACAGGGTGAAAATGCTGTCTTATACGGTGCCTTTGGCATTGTGGCAATGGTTGCGATGGCACCGCTGATTACCATTCAGTTTTTAGGCTTCCGCGCCATTGTGCATAACCGCATCCAGGAGAAGCGCGCTATGAAGCGGATCCTGGATGCAGATGATCAGCAGATCATCAACTTTATGTAAGGAGGTCCATTATGGCAAATTCCGTAAACGAATCAGCAATCAAGAAATTGAAATTGCTATTTACCGTAGTAGACCGTCCCAAGGCAGATTTTTATTTGGATGTGCTCAGCCAGTTTGAAGTAAACTATCAGATGGTTACCGGCGGCAAAGGAACGGCAACCTCGGAACTTGTGGATATGCTGGGCTTAAACATTCATAAGGCAGTAATCATCAGTGTGGTCCGGGAGGATATAGTGGACACAATTATGAAGTGTTTGGACGAGAAGTTCAGTACAATCCGTAATGGAAAAGGTATTGCCTTTGCTGTTCCGTTTTCTGGTGTGATCGGTGTAAATATATACCGATTCTTAAGCAATAACCGATAATTAGGAGGATTTTACATGAAAAACGATAATCATGAAGTGATTTTTGTGGTAGTAAATTCCGGATTTGCAGAAGATGCGATGGATGTTGCCCGGGAACAGGGCGTTCGCGGCGGAACGATTCTGAACGCAAGAGGTGTTGCCCGTGAGGATGAGGCAACGTTCTTTGGCATAACCGTGCATGCGGAAAAGGAAATTTTAATGATGGTCGTGGAAAAGGATATCCGAGACCGGGTTCTTAACGCACTCTACAGCAAGATGGGTATGGGGCAAAGAGCACAGGGTATTGCCTTTTCACTGCCGGTTTCAGATGTTGCGGGACTGGTAAAGATTCCCGATACTCCGGAAGCTTAAGTAAATAAAAATACGGCACTTCAAAATGAAGTGCCGTATTTTTGTTGGTTAACTTATTTCACATAAGCCGTCAGGCTCAGGTTAGCGCTGCTGTAGGCGATGGTGTCGCCGGGGTTATAAACCCGTGTGCCGTCGGTGTAAATGACCTGCTGGCCGCTTGCAGCCTGAGGCAGCGTGATGCTTCCTGTGCCGGTTGCGGTAAGAATCTTGCTATAGCCCGGTACATTGCTGGTGATGGTAATGCTCCAAGCCTGGTTGGTAGCAGTCAGAATGTTGTAGGGAACGTAGAATCTACCGGTTTCCAAATCGTTTTTGTTCTTCAGAACAAAGAGGGAGGAGGGAAGCAGATTGCCGATCTTTGTATTTTCCTGCTTGCTGCCATTCAGGGTGTAGGACGTGCTGTTTCTGTCAACGGACAGACCCTTGCTGCTGTTAGCGTAAGAGCAGAAGAGATAGTCGGAGTTGTTGTTGCTGTGCTCTTCGTCTGCAAAGGTCACGCTGCCGCCGAAGGAACCGGAAGACTGACCGGCGGTAACAGAGCTGATTTCATTGAACAGCAGGCCGGTAGCGTAGTCCAAAGAACCCAGATCCAAAATGTCCGCAATAGCGGGAGCGATCTTGGTGTTATCAATGGTGTAATCATTGTTCAGCGCAGAGGAGGAATACCAAGTCAAAGAACCGCTTTGGTTTTCTACATAGTATTCGCTGTTGCCCTTGCGGATTTCACCGGCTGTGGTGGGCAGGGTCATGCTCTGGAGAAGTTCTGTCTTCACACTCTGAGGAGCGTACAGGCTGATGGGAACAGCCATATCAGAGTGGCCGTTAAACAAGGTCATATCATCTGTGTCTTCGCCAATGGCGTCCAGTGCATCTACGATATCATTGAAGTCCATATCCTGCTCAAACTTCTTATCACCGATGTAGCCACTGATGATGCTGTTAATCAGAGTGTCTTCGCAATCTTCAATACCGGCAAATCCGCCGGAGTCATGGTCAGGAACGGCGATGACGATGGTGTCGCCACGCTTGGCTGCCCATTCTACGCAGTAGCCAAAGGTTTCGTCAAAGGCAAGATACTCGCCAACGGTGTCTCGCAGGCAGCCGGGTTCGGCAGCGTTATCCAGTGCGCCGCCTTCCAGCAGCAGGAAGAAGCCGTCGGGATCGTTCACGTTGTTGCTAAGCACCTGCAGAGCGGCCTGAGCCATTTCCAGCAGAGAGGGCTGTTCAGCAGATTGACCGGCATCGATGTCGAAGGTGATGTGGTCGGCCGCAGTATCTTCATCAAATCTCTTAATTACCTTGGTGGAGTTGGTAACACCCAGGATGGGTGCCCACAGCTTCTTGGTTGCAGGGTCGTTTGCCTTAGCAATCATCTGCGTCTTGTTCCGTGCCACGGTATAACCCATGGAGGTAGCGGAGATGTTGGGATGGTAGGTTTCCTCACACATATCACCGTACTCAGTACCTTCGGCGATCACAACGTCAATGCCGCTGAGCAATGCCTGCAGGCTGTTGTCCTGATACTGATGTCTGTCGATGGAGTGCGCAGTGAAGAAGGCAAGGGGGGTTGCATCCACATAGGATTTGGTGGTAACCAGACCGGTGGACATACCGTTCATTCTGGCAAGCTCTACGATAGAAGCTCTGGGTTTTCCGTCGGAGTCGATACCGGCATACCGGTAAGTGGTCTTATAGCCGGAAGACAGGGCCGTACCGGCTGCGGAGGAGTCGGTGATGTAGCTACGGATGTCATTTTCATCGCCGTGAGGAACCAGCAGAAGTGTGTTTGCGGAGCCAACCAGCAGTTCGTCCAGATACAGACCGTTTACATTAGACTTGCCAATTCCGGCCAGTGCATCGGTGGTAACCTCAGTCTTTGCGCCGGCCAGCTTGTTTTTGCCCTGTTCCAGCATTTCTTCCTTGACCTTTTCGGCCAAAGTGTAGTTGTCGTATCCGCCGCCGTCAGCAACCATAAAAATAACGTTCTTGACAGGCTTGTTGGCAGAAGCTTCAGAGAAGACCTGGCCTACAACGCCGCGGGTAATCTGTACATCGTTTTTGTTGTACAGGGAGATGAACTGAGGGTTCGTGGGAGCGCTGCTGCCATCCAGGAAGAAATTGATGTAGTAAGCAGTTTCGCCCACAGAAGTTTCCAGGTAGTAGTTGCAAGCGGTAGTTACCTGCGCACCACCAGAGGAACGCTCCACACAGGGCATATTTCTGAAGGTTGCGATGGCGGGAAGAACGTTTTCACCGGCACCGGCATAGGTATACTTCACGATCTTTGCATTTCCGGAATTGTCAGCGTTGGGGGCGTAAAGTTTGCCGCCGATGACAGCGAAATACTCGCCCTTGGAGTAGATGATGAGGCCATCGGTGGAGGTGTTTGCATCAACAGTGCTTAAGTAATCGGTCAGCGCTGCTTCGCAGTTTTCCTTTACGCTGGGATCTACAGGCATGGTATTCGGCGTTCCTTCTGTAGATTGCGTGGAATTAGAACCGGAGGGAGTGCTACCGGAAGGTGTTGTGCCGCCAATGGTAGAGCCACCGGTGGGATCGGAGTTATCGGGTGTGTCGGGACCCTTGCCGGAGGGAATCAGCAACACCAGCACAACCACAAGAATGATTGCGGCCAGCACTGCCGATCCGGCAATGAGGAATTTTTTATTTTTAAGTAGCTTTTTCAGAAAATCCATATATATCCCATCCTTAATTAGAGTTTAACACATTATAGCATATGCTTTAATTGCAAGTCAAACAAAAAATGTGTGAAATAGACAAAAAAGCAACTGAAAACAGTTGCTTTTTTGTAGACGACCGGGTCTGTAAGCCGGGTTCTGTTTTGACAGCCATCTATCTAGTTCCGCGATTGCTCGCGGAATCAAGCCGCCTCCTCGAAACGGTCGGGCAAACCATATGTTCCTCCACGGCGTTGCTCCGGATAGAGTTTACATCGTAAAACCCATGTCTCCATGGGCCGGGTGGGCTCTTACCCCACCTTTTCACCCTTGCCTCGTCGATTCGCGCATACAATCTCTCGCTTTACCGCAAGCGGAAAAGCTCGTAGTGTATGCGGAATCTCCTCTCCCCATCAAAACCGCTTTCGCTGGGTTTTGACGGGGACCCCGATTTTGGGGTCACGGCGGTATATCTCTGTTGCACTTGTCCTGGGGTCACCCCCGGCGGGCGTTACCCGTTATCCTTGCCCTGTGGAGCCCGGACTTTCCTCACCTGGGCCCTTTCGGAGCCCAGCCGCGACTGTCCGACCCGGTCGTAAAGACATTGTAACCGAAAGAAAATGGATTGTCAAATAGGGAATCCGCAGAAATCTGTTACTTTGTCAGCGGTGATAGCCGATAGGAGTGGATCGGCACCTTGGGAAGGAGCGCAAGATTATATTTTTCTACCATATCCATTGCAATTCTTTCTGAATCGGGATCGCTGACGTGTTTCGGTTCATGGGCATCACAGCCGATCACCACAGGGCATTTTACTTCTCCGGCAATCTTCCAAAACTGCTGATTAGGATAGTGCCGTTGACCGCGTATGCCTAAAAGATTGATTTCCATAGGGATATCCCGCTCTTTTGCCGCCATTAAGAGTCTTCTGATATGATGATCGTAAATTTCCTCATCCCCGGTAAAATTTACAAGATCCGGGTGAGCAAAGTAGGAAAATAGCTTTGTATCCATCGCGTCAATCAGTTGATCGCAATAGCGTTTCAAATGCGCTTCCCGGTCGGTAGGTGTTCCGTTATAGGGGGAATCCAGTTCGTTTCCGCAGAAATGTTGTCCCAAAATCATATATTCGATGCCGCAAGGCGCAATGAGCGCCAATAGATCTGCCATCCGATCCGGGTAGTATTCCACTTCCAATCCCAAACGGATATCGATATAATCCCGGTACTTTTCTTTTAATGCCAAAATGCTTTCTGCGTAACCCTGAATTTTGTCCGGATACATTCGGAACGCGGAATAATACGTTCCCGGAAAGAAAAACGGTGTGTGGTCGGAAAACCCCAAAACCGTTAAACCCGCTGCGATGGCAGATTGCACATAGTCCTCATCTGCACCGCTTGCGTGGTTACAGCGGAATGTATGGGTGTGATAATTCTCTGTCATAAAAGCCTCCGAATTTGCGCGTATTCTTTTCTTAAATTGTACATCCTTTTTGATAGGAAGTCAAACAACTTGCAAATTGAGGAAAGAATGGCTATACTATAGATAATGAAAGTTTGCGGGAATGAGGAATGGCAATGGCAAGTATACTGAGGTCCTTTTTAACATCCCTTCAAGGGAAAAATATTGCTGTTTTGGGACTGGGTGTCAGCAACCGCCCTTTGGTGCGTCTGCTGTTGGAATGCGGCTGCACCGTTACCGGCTGCGATAAGACGCCCTATGAGAAACTGGACGCAGAAGTGCTGGAATTGGAGCGCCTTGGCTGTGCCTTGCGGACAGGGGAGGATTACCTGCAAAACCTCTCTGCAGATCTTGTGTTTCGCACACCTGGTATGCACCCGGCAAATCCTGCCCTGGAGCAGTTGCGGGCAACCGGCGCGGAGGTTACCAGCGAAATGGAGATTTTCTTCGAACTGTGTCCCTGCACTATTTTGGCAGTAACCGGTTCGGACGGAAAGACCACCACATCCACGCTGATTTCCGAAATGCTGAAGGCTGCCGGAAAGACCGTATGGCTGGGCGGAAATATTGGTGTGCCGCTGCTGCCCCATACGGACGAAATGAAGAAGGACGATTATGTGGTTGTTGAGCTCAGCTCCTTCCAACTGATGGATATGCAGCGCAGCCCTCACGTGGCGGTTATAACGAATCTGTCTCCCAATCATCTGGATGTTCACAAGGATATGCAGGAATATGTGGAGGCGAAAAAGAATATTTTCCGCTTCCAGGGCGCAGAAGATATCCTGATCCTAAACGCGGATAATGCCATTACTTCCGCATTTTCCGGTAACGGTATGACCCGCTTTTTCTCTGCCCAGAAGAAATTATCTGACGGTGTTTCTTTAGATGGCCCTATGGTCTGCCGGAACGGACAGAGAGTGCTGGATACCCGTCAGATCGCCATTCCGGGAAAACACAATGTGGAAAACTATATGGCTGCCATTTTGGCAGTGGAAGGCCTGGTAGAGGACGATACCATTCGCCAGGTGGCGCAGGATTTTAAGGGTGTGGAACACCGAATTGAATTGGTGCGGGTAAAAGATGGGGTGCGGTTCTATAACGATTCCATCGCATCTTCACCCAGCCGTACAATTGCAGGCCTGAGTAGCTTTTCTGAGAAGGTTTTGCTCATTGCCGGTGGCTACGATAAGCACATACCCTATGATGATCTTGGCCCGGTGATCTGTACCCATGTAAAGAAGCTCTATCTAAACGGCGCTACCGCTGCACTGATTCGGCAGGCGGTGGAGAATACCCCGGAATATACCCCGGGCAGCCCGGAGATCGTAGACTGTGGCGATTTGACGAATGCGGTCCATCACGCTGCAGCAGATGCGCAAGCCGGCGACGTGGTTCTTTTGAGCCCGGCAGCAGCTGCATTTGACCAGTTTAAAAACTTTATGGTTCGCGGCAAGTACTTTAAGAAACTGATCGAGGAGTTGTAATATGGCAATTTCCAAATTCACAAGGACATTGCGGAAATTTTTACCCCTTTCCAAATGCGGCGCGGTGATCGTTGCAGCCGGCAGTGCATCCCGGATGGGCGGTATTGATAAGGTAATGGCAAATTTATGCGGTGAGCCGATGATTGTCCGCACCGTCCGCACATTTCAGCAAAGCGATGTGATCTGGGAGATCGTGATCGTTACCCGGAGTGATCTCATCGAACCCATTGGGGAGCTGTGCGCAGATTTCTCAAAGGTCAAAGCAATTGTTATCGGCGGCGCCGACCGGCAAGAATCGGTTGAAAATGGACTTGCTGCGCTATCAGATTCCGTGCGTTTGGCGGCAATTCAGGACGGCGCAAGACCCCTGATAACAGAGGAAGTGATTGACAGGACTGTTCGGGCGGCCCATAGCTTTGGCGCTGCAGCGCCGGGTATTCCGGTGAAAGATACCATAAAATCCGTACAGGGCGGCATTGTCCGGGAAACCCCGCCGAGAAGCAGCCTGCAAGCTATCCAGACCCCTCAGGTGTTTGATGTGGATCTCATTAAAGGCGCCCTGGAAAACGCCAAAAAGAAGCAGATCGCCGTTACGGATGATTGCTCAGCGGTGGAGAAAATGGGCATGACCGTCAAAATTGTTGAGGGCGACGAGCGAAATATCAAGGTTACAACACCGCTGGATCTTAAGATCGCAGCAATGCTTTTGGAGGAAATGCAATGAGAATCGGACACGGTTACGATGTGCATCGGCTGGTAGAAGGACGGGCGCTGATTTTAGGAGGCGTAAAGATTTCCTATGAAAAGGGACTTTTAGGTCATTCTGACGCAGATGTGCTCCTGCATGCAATTTCGGATGCCTTGCTGGGCGCAGCCGGTCTTGGGGATATCGGAAGACACTTTCCCGATACAGACCCCACCTATAAAGACGCAGATTCTATGAAGCTTTTAGGCGCTGTGGCACAGAAAATCGATGCTGCGGGTTATCGGGTGGGCAATGTGGACGCAACCATCATCGCCCAAAAGCCGAAGCTTATGGAATATATTCCTCAAATGCAGCGCAATATTTCCGTTACGCTAAATGTAGCACAGTCGCAGATCAATGTGAAAGCTACCACCGAAGAAAAGCTTGGCTTTACCGGCGATGGAAGCGCGATGGCTGCTCACGCGGTCTGCATTTTGGAAGATAAGTAAACCCTGAATTTACACAAAATGACCCTCCCGGACATAAATTGGTTCGGGAGGGTTTCTTTATGAAAAATTGTATTATAACCTTCCGCTCTGTAACACCTGCTCAACGGGCAGAGGATTATTTGCATCGGGCGGGAGTGGATTGTACGTTGCAGCGGACACCGAAATGGATGGAGGAAAAAGGCTGCGGATACAGCATCCGGCTCAGCTGCCGGGATCTTATGACCGCAGCAGCGCTTTTACGGCAAGGCGGCATCAGTTTCAGAAAAGCCTATTCACTGGGTGATAACGGAATGCCTGAGGAGCTGCGGTTATGACCTACCTGGATAACGGCGCTACCTCATTTCACAAACCGGATGCCGTGTACAGAGCAATGCGCTGCGCACTGGATAATTGCGCAAACCCCGGCCGTGGCGGCTATCACGCCGCCATGGCAGCAGCAAAAACTGTACTGCGGTGCAGAGAACGGGCAGGGGAGATGTTTCACTGCCCACCGGAGCAGGTAGTCTTTACGGCAAACTGTACCCACGGCTTAAATATTGCAGTCGAAACGCTGGTTAAGCCGGGATCGCGGGTGGTTATATCCGGTTTTGAGCACAATGCGGTAACGCGCCCCTTATATGCCCGGGATGCAAAGATCACAGTAGCCGGTCGAAAACTGTTCGATTGGGCAGATATGCTGGAAAGCTTTGAACGGGCGCTGAAAAAAGGCGCAGATGGAGCTGTATTTACCCACGTCTCCAATGTGTTTGGCTATATTCTGCCGGTAGAAGAGATGGCGAGGCTTTGCAGGCAGTATGCAGTACCGTTTATCATCGATGCTGCGCAGTCTGCAGGTATGCTGCCTATAGATTTGGAGGCCCTCGGTGCGGATTTTATTGCGATGCCCGGGCATAAGGGACTGTTAGGCCCTCAAGGAACCGGTATTTTGCTCTGCGGCCGGTCACCGAAACCACTCATACAGGGAGGAACGGGCAGCCTGTCTGCGGAGCAGAAAATGCCGGATTTCTTGCCGGATATGGCAGAGGCTGGCACACTGAATGTTCCTGGGATCGCAGGACTTTCTGCCGGTATCCAATATGTGATGCAGCAGAGCCCACAAAAGATCTTGCGCAGAGAGCAGCAGGAGGCTGAGCGGTGTGGAAAAGCGTTGGAAAAATTGGGATTTCGCGTATTTATGGGCCCGCATCAAAGTGGCACACTGTCCTTTGTTCCCCATATAGACTGTGAAGAGGCAGCAAAAATCTTTGGTGACAGGGGAATCGCTGTCCGGGCGGGACTCCACTGCGCGCCGCTTGCCCACGAAAGCGCAGGTACACTTAGGTCCGGTACAGTCCGTATTAGCTTTGGCCACGATGCCGCCCCTTGGCAGACCGGGGAGGTGTTGTTACAGGCAGAAAAACTGGCGGCCCAATCGTAAAATTTTTTTGAATAACTATTGCTATCTGCAGCCAAATCCGCTATAATTGAATAGATAATAGGCTGACTATGCCATAGACGAAAATGTGCTTTACCGGCACAGCAGAAAAACGCGGAGAAAGAGGAACGTATATGGGAACATTGAGTTCAATATGGCTGCAACTGCAGAGCTTACGGTGGTCTGATTATTTGGATATTATTCTGGTGGCATTCCTGATCTATAAGCTGCTGCCCCTCTTCCGTTCTACCGGCACTGTGCGGATCGCTTGGGTCGTAGGTGTGATCATTGTTATGACATGGATTACGGACGCGCTGGATCTGCACACGCTGAATTATTTACTCTCCCAGGTGCTTGCCGTCGGTTTGCTGGCACTGGTAGTTTTGTTCCAGCCAGAGCTGCGCCGTATGATCGATCACCTGAGTAATGTGAAGGTGCACAATTTCTTCGGTATGGGCAAACCGGAACAGGAGATGGTCGCAGTAGTTGCGCAAACTGTTCACGCCTGTGAAATGATGAGTAAAGAGCGGGTAGGTGCGCTGATCGTATTTGCCCGGGATAACCGCCTGGCAGAATATTTCAGAACCGGCACAATGATTGAAGGCCGGGTTTCCGAACAGCTGATCCGCACGATCTTCTTCCCCAAGGCTGCGCTTCATGATGGCGCAATGATTATCCGGGATGGTATGGTAACCGCAGCAGGCTGCGTACTTCCCCTTTCCGACACCAACCGTTTGAGCCTGGATTTGGGTACCCGCCACAGAGCTGCGGTAGGTATGAGTGAAGTATCCGATGCAGTTGTGGTGGTGGTTTCTGAAGAGACCGGAGCAATTTCTGTAGCGGTTGGCGGCGTTCTTAAGCGCCACCTGGCACCGCAGACTCTGGAGCGTTTGCTACGCAACGAGCTATGCCCGGAAGAGGAGAATCATCAGGAGACATTACAGGAAAAGGCAATCCGCCTTTATCAAAAGCTGCAGAAGAAAGACAAGGGAGGAAACGAGAATGAAAAGTAAAGTGCTGTCGATCCTTCTGTCTGCGGTGGTGTCTTTCGCCCTGTTTATCTATGTTATTACAGTGGTTAGCCCGGAATCGGAACAAACCTATTACGATATCCCCATTGTTATGCAAAACAAGGATATCTTAGCAGAACGGGGACTGATGATCGTCGGCGATGAACCCAATGTTACTTTGGCGCTAAAAAGCGATCGCACGATCTTAAATGACTTAAATGAATCCAATATCAATGTGATTATCAATTTGGCAAATATCGAAAAGCCCGGCACCCATAATCTGACCTATGATGTTTCTTATCCGGGCAATATCCCCAATAACGAGGTTTCTGTTCTCAGCAGTAGTACCGATATGATCACCTTAAAGGTGGAAAAACGCCTGAGAAAACCGATTCCCGTGGTTGTGGAAGGTAATGGCACCAAGGTAAAAGAGGGTTACATTGGCGACCCCAAGGATGCCCAGTTGGATGTAACTGTTCTGGAAATTTCCGGTCCGGAATCTGTGGTTAGTCAAATTGAGAAGGCGGTTATCAATGTAGACCTTACGGATAAGACCACTTCCATCGTAGGTGAGCAGGAATTTGTTCTCTGTGATAAAGACGGAAACGTAGTGGAGTCACCTTATATGGATAAGGTTACGGTAAACGCAGAGAAGATCAATATGGTCCTGTCCATCCAGCGGACGATGACTGTCGCACTGAAATTAAATGTGGTTTACGGCGGCGGCGCAACCAAGGATAATTGTACCATTACCCAGGACTTAACGGAAATCGAGATTGCCGGCAGTGATGCGCAGTTGGAAGCGCTGCTGGAAGGCAGAGATTATCTGGAAATCGGCACGGTGAATTTGGCTGAGGTGTTGGAAAGTCAGACCTTAACCTTCCGTGTTCAGGATGTGCTGCAGGATGACATCACCAACAGAACCGGCATAGATGAAGTGAATGTGGAGGTTAAATTCTCCGACAAACTGGTTACAGAGACCTATTCTGTAACCACAATTACGGCGATCAATGTGCCCGAAACCCTTAACGCAGAGGTCATTACAAAGGCGCTGCAGGTAAAGGTGCGCGGACCCAAGAATCTTATCAAAGAACTGCGAAGCAAGAATTTGTCTGTGGTGGTTGATTTGGCAGAAGCCCAAACCGGTACGGCAAATATTAAGGCTGAAGTGGTAGCAGATGAGGCGTTTAAGGACGTGGGCGCTGTAGGCACCTATCAGGTATCTGTCAAGCTCAGCGACAAGCAATAAAAAACAAAAGATAAGAATACCCGGCAGATCTCTGCCGGGTCAATGGAGGAAATCGTTTTGATCAAAAGTATGACCGGCTATGGCCGGGCGGTGGAAACGGTAAACGGACGGGAATTTACAGTGGAATTGCGGTCTGTAAATAACCGGTATTTGGATTGCTCTGTGCGGTTGCCTAGAATCCTTTCTTTTGCGGAGGATGGGGTAAAGCAAGCGGTCAAGAGTGCCGTATCCCGGGGTAAAGTGGATGTGTTCATTACCATCCGCAGTGAGGATGGTAACGATGTACAGGTGAATTTCAACAAGGCCGTCCTGGAAAGCTACTTAACCGCCATGCGTCAGATGGTAGAGGAGTACGGCATTGCCGATGATATCAGCGTATCTTCCGTATCCCGGCTGCCGGAGGTGTTCTGCCTGGAAAAGGCGCAGGTGGATGAAGAGCAGCTGATGGCAGATATGATGTCTGTGCTCAGCAAGGCCATTTGCGAGTATGATAAGATGCGCGCTACCGAAGGTGAGGCACTGGACAGAGATCTGCGGAGCCGGGGCAATACCATTTTGGAACTGGTATCCCAGGTAGAGCAGGGCAACGCTCAAACAGTAATCGATTACCGCACCCGCCTGGAAAACAAGCTGAAAGAGGTTCTGGCCAATACGGCGATCGACGAAAGCAGAATCCTGACTGAAGCGGCCATCTTTGCAGATAAGGTCGCTGTGGATGAAGAAACTGTCCGTCTGCGCAGCCATTTGCAGCAGATGAACGATATGCTCACCGCCGGCGGTGCTGTTGGCAGAAAGCTGGATTTCCTGCTGCAGGAAATGAACCGGGAAGCGAATACCATCGGTTCCAAGTGCACGGATGTGAATTTGGCCCGCATTGTTGTGGATATTAAAGCAGAACTGGAGAAGATCCGGGAACAGACACAGAACATTGAATGAGGTAGCCATGAAACTGATTGGAATAGGATTTGGCAGTATGGTTGCCGCCCAAAGAGTGCTGGCAATCGTAGAGCCGGACTCGGCGCCCATTAAGCGTGTGGTGCAGGAAGCCCGGGATCGTGGAATGCTCATCGATGCATCCTATGGCAGAAAGACAAAGTCAGTACTTCTGATGGATACGGACCATGTGATTCTTTCGGCGCTGACCACGGAAGTGCTTGCCACCCGCTGGGAGGACAAGCAGGAGGTGCAGACAGATGGCTAACGGAAAACTTTTTGTGATCTCCGGCGCATCGGGTGTGGGTAAGAGCACGGTTCTGTCCCGCGTGATGGCAGGTCGTTCAGATCTGCGGTTTTCGGTTTCTGCAACCACCCGCAGACCCCGTCCCGGTGAGACAGACGGACAGGATTATTATTTCATCTCTAAGGACAAGTTCCAGGAAATGATTGATAGTCAGGCGTTTCTCGAATACGATGCCCATATGAATAATTATTACGGAACACCTTTGGCGCAGCTGGAAGAAAAACTGCAGACCGGCAGTGTGATCCTGGATATTGAGCCAAACGGCGCGTTTAATGTGCGCCGAAAAATGGCAGATGCGGTGCTCATCTTTATTGCACCTCCTTCCCTGGAGGAATTAGAGAGCCGTCTGCGTGGCCGTGGTGATACCTCGGAGGAGCAGATTCGCGTCCGGCAGGCAAGAGTCGCCTGGGAGATGGAGCAAAGCAAAGCCTACGACTATGTGGTAGTCAATGACCGGGTGGAAAATTGCGCCCGTGAAATATTGGAAATTATCGCCCGTGAGGCGGATTGAATTATTGGAGGAAGATTGTATGTTGTACCCCCCTGTAGCAGATTTACTGAAAAATGTATCCAGCCGTTATTTGCTGGTAAATGTGGTTGCTGACCGGGCAAGACAGATTGCCACTGAGGCAGATGCTAACCAGGAAGAACTGACCGAAAAGCCTGTAACCCTGGCAATTCGTGAAGTTGCTGCCGGTGAATTGACCGCAAGTCTGAAAGACGAATATATGCGCTAAATTGCGATAAATAAAGTAGGGAGGGGTTTGCATGATTGCGAAAATTGCTGTTTCTGCGGCAACTTTTGCCATTGATAAGCCCTATTCTTACTTTTTTACCTCCGGTATGCCGATTGTACCCGGATGTCGCGTGTTAGTTCCCTTTGGCCGCAGCAACCGCCATACAGAAGGTGTGGTGCTTGCGGTGGAAGAGGGAATAGAGGAAGGATTAAAGCCGATTGCCGATTGTTTGGATGATGGGCCCATTTTGACCGATACGATGTTAAGATTGGCGGCATTTATGCGGGAGCGGTATTTCTGTACCCTTTTTGAGGCGATCCGCGCCCAGCTACCTGCAGGCCTGTGGTTTCAAAGTAAAAATAGCTATAGACTGACAGAAGACCGCAGCTGGCAGGATAAGACGCTGCGTCAAAACGATGCAAAGGCGATCCTGTCGTACCTAACCGATTGCGGTGGTACGGCTGACGGAGAAGCGCTCCGGCAGCTGATTTCGGACGAAGAGAAACTGGAGAAGGCAATTGCCTATCTGTTAGGCAAAAAATGGATCACCTCCCAGCGGGATTTTCACCGCCGAACCGGGGACAAGCAGCAGCAGATTGCCACGCTTGCCGTATCGGCCGAGGAGGCGCAAGCCTATGCTTCCACACGTCCTCGCAGCGCGGCTATGCAGAGAAATGTCCTGAATCTTTTGTGCAGCATTGGTTCTGCACCGGTCAAAGAGATCTGCTATTTTACCGGTGCAACCCACACAACTGTGCGACGTTTGGCGGAGCTTGGATACCTGATTCTGACGGAAAAAGAGGTGCTCCGCTGCCGGGAAATCCGACCTGCGGTGCTAAATGGCCCGCTGGAGTTAAATGCAGAGCAGCAAGCTGCCTTTTTAGGGCTTGCCGAGCAAATGGAATCGAATACGCCGGGCACGGCGCTCCTTTACGGTGTTACCGGATCCGGTAAAACTTCCGTGTATATTAAACTGATCCAACGCTGTATTTGGCAAGGGAAACAGGCGATCCTCTTAGTTCCGGAGATCGCACTCACACCCCAGCTTTTGGGGTTGATGGCGGCGCATTTTGGCGATCAGGTGGCGGTTTTACATAGCAGTCTCCCTGTAGGTGAGCGCTATGACCAATGGAAGAGGGTCCGTTCCGGCGATGCAAAGCTTGTAATCGGCACCCGTTCCGCGGTATTTGCCCCTTGTTCCAATTTGGGCCTGCTGATTTTGGATGAAGAGCAGGAACACTCCTATAAATCGGAAAATACGCCCCGGTATCACGCCCGGGAAATCGCACTTTGGCGGGGCATAAAAGAGCAGGCCTTAGTGCTGCTGGGATCGGCAACCCCCAGCATCGAGAGTATGTATTACGCAAAATCCGGAATTTACCGGCTTTATCATCTGCGCAACCGTTTCGGTGGTCGCGCCCTTCCGGATGTGGAGCTTGTGGATATGCGGCAGGAGCTTAAGCTGGGTAATGACCTTTCTTTAAGCTATCCCTTGCAAAATGCCATCCGGGATACGGAGCAAAATGGCAAACAGGCAATTTTGTTTTTGAATCGCCGCGGAAATAGCCGCGCACTGGTGTGCGTGGATTGCCGCCAGTCGCCGGAATGTCCCCGGTGCAGCGCAAGGCTTACCTACCATAGCGCCAATGAGCGGCTGATGTGCCATTATTGTGGACACTCCCTGCCCGCACCAACCCGCTGTCCCGCCTGTGGCGGACCCATGAAGCGGATGGGTACGGGAACACAAAAAGTGCAGCAGGAGCTGCAGCAGCGTTTCTCCGATATCCGGGTGGAGCGTATGGATGCGGACACAGTTTCAGCATCCAATACCCACGAAATGATCCTGGACCGTTTCCAGCAGGAAAAGATACCGGTGCTGATCGGTACACAGATGGTGGCAAAAGGCCTGAATCTGCCAAATGTTACCTTGGTTGGCGTGTTGGATGGGGATCTGGGACTCTATAGTGACAGCTACCGGGCAGCAGAAACCACTTTTAATATGCTTACCCAGGTGGTTGGCCGTGCCGGTCGTGGCGATGCCGCAGGCCGTGCGATGATCCAGACCCTTGTGCCGGAACACGCGGTATTGACGCTGGCGGCAAAGCAGGATTATGATGGCTTTTATGCCTTGGAAATCGGCCTGCGCAAGCAGCTTGGCTGCCCACCCTTTGGTGATCTTGCTGTGATCACCCTGACAGGTCAGGAGGAAGCCCGTGTACTACACGGCGCTGCAAAATTAAAGGCGAGTCTGGAAAACCTGTTGCAAACGCCTCAATATGGAGCGGAGCGCTGCCAGGTTTTAGGCCCTGCCCCTTGCCCTGTGCCGAAAATTAACTATAACTACCGTTACCGCTTGACCCTGCGCTGCAAAATGACAACACCGCTGCGACGGCTTCTTGCCCATTTGCTGCGGCAGTTTGCCCAGGACAAAGAGAATCGCGGTGTGTCCGCTTTCATTGATGTAAACGGTTATGAATAGAGAGGAATGACCAAAATGGCATTACGAAAAATATTAAGCCACAGAAACCCAGCGCTGCATAAGAAATGCAAGATAGTGGAAAGTTTTGATGAAAAACTGCATAAACTATTGGATGATATGCGCGATACGCTGCTGGAATCCGGCGGTGTTGGCCTGGCTGCTCCGCAGATCGGCATTTTGCGCCGTGTGGTGCTGGTGGATAACGGTGAAGAAATTCTGGAACTTATCAATCCTACCATTATTGCAACCGACGGCGAGCAGACCGGTCCGGAAGGCTGCTTGAGCGTAGAAGGGAAGTACGGCCTTGTAACCCGGCCTTACTATGCAAAGGTGCGGGCACAGGACCGCAACGGAAACTGGTTTGAAGCAGAGGGCGAAGAACTGACTGCCAGATGTTTCTGCCACGAACTGGACCATCTGGAAGGTGTCCTCTATACCGCGGTTATGGAGCGGTGGCTGACAGAGGAAGAACTGATGGTGGACGAGGATTAAATCATTTAGGAGGAATCCTATGCGCGTTGTATTTATGGGCACACCGGATATTGCAGCTACCTGCCTTAGGAAGCTGCTGGGCGACGGTTTTCAGGTGGTTGGTGTCTACACCCAGCCGGACCGTCCCAAGGGCCGTGGTATGAAGCTGATGCCCTCACCGGTCAAGGAAGTGGCGCTGGAAGCGAATATTCCTGTATTTCAACCGGAAAATTTCCGGGAAGATGAGACCGTGGAGCAGCTGCGGGCGCTGCAGCCCGATGTGGTGGCGGTGGTTGCCTACGGCAGAATCCTGCCCCAAAAGGTACTGGACATTGTTCCGAACGGCTTTATCAATATTCATACAAGTCTTCTGCCTGCCTACCGAGGTTCTGCCCCTTATCAGTGGGCGGTGTTGGATGGTCTGACTCAGACCGGTGTATCCGCCCAGTATATGGCGCTGAAAATGGATGCCGGCGATGTGGTGGGTGTTTCCAAAACACCTGTCGGCCCTAATGAAACTGCCGGCGAACTGTTGGAGAGACTGGCTGTACTCAGCGCAGAGCTTTTGGCGGATACGCTGTGCAAATTCGAAAAAGGTCAGTTAAACCCGACCCCTCAGGATGAGACTCAGGTTACCTTAGCGCCGATGCTGGATAAATCTATGTCTCCTATTGATTTTACGAAAACTGCCCAGCAGGTGCATAACCAGGTCCGCGGCTTAAATCCGTGGCCCATTGCCACTGCCAAGATCGGCAATCAGAATTTCAAGGTATATTCCACAGTGATCGTTGAAAATCCCACCGACGCGCCCGCAGGGACAGTGCTGGGCCTTAATAAAACAGGTCTGCAAATTGCCTGCGGTGAGGGTGCAGTGGAGATCCGTATTTTGCAGGCGGAGGGCGGCAAACGGATGGCAGCTCCGGATTATTTTCGCGGCCACCCCTTGGAGATTTAAAAATGGGCGCCAGAGAAACTGCACTGAATGTACTGCTGACCTGCCGCAAAGAAGGCGGTTGGTCCAATAGCGTACTGAAAAAATATGCAGCGCAGGACCGGTTAGACAGCCGGGATAGTGCGTTGGCGGCCCGCCTGTGCTATGGTGTGCTGCAAAACCGTAACTGCTTGGATTTTTATCTGAGTCAGTTATTAACGGGTAAGGTGAAATCCCTGCACCCAATTGTGCGGGATATTCTTCATATGGGCCTTTATCAGCTATATTTTATGGATAAGATTCCGGAATCTGCGGCGGTCAATGAATCTGTAAACCTGGCGAAAGCTTATTGCCGCAAGCAGCAAAATGCAGCCGGTCTTATAAACGGCGTGCTCCGCAGCGCCATTCGCACCAAGGGTACGCTGCAAGAACCTGTTTCCTGGGCGGATAAGTATAGTCATCCCGAGGAACTAATCAATTTACTCAAAACCTATGTGGGCAAAGGCCGTATTGAGCCAATGCTGCAAGCCAATAATTCCGTTGCGCCTATGGCGGTGCAGGTCAACACCTTGAGAATCTCCACCGATGCCTTGATGCAGCGCCTGCAGACGGAAGGAGTTACTGCTCAGTTGCACCCTTGGCTGTCCGATTGCCTGATACTTACCGGAACGGGAGATTTGGAGAAGCTGCCGAGCTTTCGGGAGGGCCTGTTTTATGTGCAAGATCCGGCAGCAAAGCTGAG
>JAZUSG010000095.1:0-5732 GCA_045606605.1 Faecousia sp. | reverse complement strand
GGAAACAGCTGCCGCAGCGAACGCCCAGGGCTGATGCCACAACAAACAGCGCTGCAGATTCCATTTCACTGGCCTTAACACCCAAGCGTTTCCAGCTCTCCCACTTTTGCAGCAGTTCATAGGAAACCGGACTTTTCTCAGGGCTGTGCTGACCGTAGAAGGAATCCTTGCACTGCACAACACCCAAGTGCGTACGGTAACCTAACGCTTCACTGGCATCCTTCAGCGCCGCAGTGATTTGAAAATCCGGAACTGCCGGGAATTCTATGGGCGCATACTCTAAGGAAGTATGCTCAAAACGCACCGCACCCGTAGCAATCACCACATCACCGGGCAGCACATCCATCGCAATACCCCCGCAGGTTCCAATGCGGATAAAGGTATCTACACCAATTACCGCAAGTTCTTCCATAGCAATAGATGCTGAAGGACCTCCGATTCCGGTAGAGCAAACAGAAACCTTTTCGCCAAGTAACGTACCTGTATAAATATTATACTCCCGGTTCATACCAATATGGATAGGATTATCAAAACAGGCGGCAATCGCTTCACAACGACCGGGATCTCCGGGCAGAAAACAATATCTGCCCACATCCCCTTCCTTGCAGCGAATATGAAACTGCATTCCAATATCTTGCATATGACCTCCTTAAAACTGGTCAAACAGGTTGACCTGGCTGGTCTCCGGCAGCTGACCAAAAGCACCTGCCTCTTTCAGCATTTGAATGTGGGTCTTTGAAACCTTGGGACAGGCAGCAGCCACTTCTTCAATAGACAAAAATGTCTTACCCTCTCTGCCGTGCATCAAATCCCACGCTGCGGTCTCACCTAAGCCACTGACAGCCACAAAGGGTGGCAGCAACTTACCGTCCTTGATCAAGAACTTGGTCGCGTGGCTTTCGTACAGACTGATGGGGGCAAACTCAAAGCCGCGGAGATAGTATTCATAGGCAACCTCCAAGGTGGTCAGCAGATCCTCATCTTTTGCAGTTGCATCTTCATTGGCTTCAATAGCGCGAATATTGGCAACCACACTATCGATTCCGCCGGTCATTAGGACGGAATCAAATCCACCCTTTTGACTTCTGCGGTAAAAATACGCAGAATAAAACGCCAGCGGATGATAGACTTTAAACCAAGCAATCCGGAATGCCATCATAACATAAGCCACAGCATGGGCCTTGGGGAACAGATATTTGATCTTCTTACAAGATCCAATATACCACTCCGGCACACCGGCCTCGCGCATTTCATCTTCTGCGCCATCCGGAAGTCCTCTACCCTTACGGACAGATTCCATAATCTTAAAGGCACGTTTTTCCGGAATACCGCAGGAAATCAGATAGATCATTATATCATCACGACAGCCGATGGTTTGGTCAACCCGCGCCGTACCGGATACGATCAGATCCTTCGCATTACCCAGCCACACGTCTGTGCCGTGGGTATAGCCGGAAATACGCACCAAAAAGTCAAACTTTTCCGGTTTCGTATCCAGCAGAACACCACGGGTAAACCGGGTATTAAACTCCGGAACAGCTACAGCACCGGTAGGCCCAAGAATCTTATCATTCTCGTATCCCAACACCTTGGAGGAAGTAAAGATGGACATTGTCTTCTTATCATCTAAAGGGATGGTTTTTGCGTCCACACCGGTCATATCTTCCATCATACGGATCATCGTAGGATCATCGTGACCCAGCATATCCAGCTTCAGAAGATTCTCTTCCATAGAATGGTATTCAAAATGCGTAGTGATCTGATCGGAATTGGGGTCGTCTGCCGGGTGCTGAACCGGGCAGAAGTCCCAGATCTCGTTCTCCTGCGGGATAACAACCAGACCGCCCGGATGCTGGCCGGTGGTGCGACGAACACCCACGCATCCGGCAGAAAGTCGGTTAATTTCCGCCGCCGTTGCCACTTTATTGCGTTCAGAGAGATATTTCCTCACATAGCCATAGGCGGTTTTTTCCGCAACAGTACCCACAGTACCTGCCCGGAAAACGTGGGATTTTCCAAACATTTCTGTACAATATGCGTGTGCGTTAGCCTGGTACTCACCTGAGAAATTCAGGTCAATATCCGGAACTTTATCGCCACCAAATCCCAGGAATGTTTCAAAGGGTATATTGAAGCCTTCCTTGGCAAAGGTTGTGCCACACTTGGGGCAAACCGCGTCGGGCAGGTCCGCACCGCATTCAAATCCCTTCGGTATATCAAAAGTCGTGTACTTGCAATCAGGGTTTGGGCAGCGGTAATGAGGTGGGAAGGAGTTAACTTCCGTAATACCGGACATAAATGCCACAATAGACGAACCAACCGAACCACGGGAACCCACCAAATAGCCATTTTCCAGGGAGTTCTGCACCAATTTTTGGGCAGACATATAGATCACGTCGTAATGACAGGTAATAATGTCATTTAACTCTGTTTCGATACGGCTTCGAATCAATTCAGGGGGATTTTCACCATAGAGGCGGTGCATTTTTCCGTAAACCAAGGACTTAAGATCCTCAACAGAGTTTTCGATCTTGGGGGCAAACAGATTATGGGGCACGGGGCGGACCAAATCGCACATATCCGCAATGTAATTGGGATTTGTTACAACCACCTCATAAGCCTTCTGCTCTCCCAAATAAGAAAACTCCCGCAGCATCTCATCTGTAGTGCGCAAATACAAAGGATTGGGATGGTCGCAGTCCTCAAAGCCTTTGGTCGCAAGCAAGATGTGACGGAAGATCTCATCCTCCGGATTGAGAAAATGTGCCTCGCCGGTAGCAACAACCGGCTTACACAGTTCCTCACCCAAACGGTCAATCGTGCGGTTAAATTCCCGCAGCTCTTCAATGTCCTTCACAATACCGGGCGCCAGCATAAAGGCATTGTTGCTGATAGGCTGAATCTCCAGGAAGTCATAGAATCCGGCAATCCGTTTTAGTTCATCATCGCTCTTGCCATCCATCACCGCCTGGAACAGTTCACCAGCTTCGCAGGCAGAACCGATGATCAGGCCCTCCCGAAGCCGCAGGATCTCAGATTTTGGCATACGCGGTTGGCGTCTGAAGTATTTTAAGTTAGAAAGGCTGATCAGCTCGTAAAGGTTTCGCAGACCCAGCTGATTCTTTGCAAACAGAATAATATGCCGGGCTTGGCGGTTGGTGATGCGGTTTTGAGAACGGAGGTTCTCCATCACGCCGCTTACTGCCTGCAGAGTATGCACATCCATTTGCTCCAGCTTTTCCAGCAGCTTTACCATAATCAGGCCGCAGGTTACCGCATCGTCAGCAGCCCGGTGGTGATTAAATTCCGGAAGGCTCAGGGCGTTTGCTACTGCATCCAGTTTGAATTTATTCAAGTGGGGCAGCAGATTTTGAGACAATACCAGCGTATCTGCAGATGTAAAGTTATAAGTATAACCCAACTTCTCACAAGTTGTACGAATAAATCCGGTGTCAAAATCCGCATTGTGCGCAACCAAGATACGGTCTCCGACAAACTCCAGAAACTTCGGAAAAATCTCTTCTATTTTCGGCGCACCTTTCAGCATCTCGTCTGTGATGCCAGTCAGGTCAATTGTTTCCTTTTTCAGCTTCATCTGCGGATCGACAAAGGTCTGGAATCGGTCAATTTCCTGACCATTTTGCATTAAAACAGCGCCGATTTCAATAATGCGATCGGATTTGGAAGAAAGACCTGTTGTTTCCAAATCAAATGCCACAAATGCGTCTGAAAAATCCATCTCCCCTGTGCCATGAACCACGATCCGGTCATCCACATCGTTTACATAGTAACCCTCGCAACCGTAAAGAATTTTAATTGGTTCATCTGTACCGGCAACCTTGGGGGCAAATTTCTTATTATCCACCGTATGCAGCGCATCGGTAAAGGACTGGCAGCAGCCATGATCTGTGATAGCGATAGCACGGTGTCCCCAGGCAGCTGCCTGCTTGATGGCGGCATCGGTATTGGTAAGGGCATCCATATTGGACATTAGCGTATGCAAATGCAGCTCCACACGCTTGTCCCCTGCAGCCAAATCCTTTCTCTTTTCCATAACACCGGGCATAATTGCCACGGGTTTTAGCACCAATTCATTGTCAAACTGATTGATCTGCAAGCGCCCCTGCACCCGCAAAACAGAACCGACCTTCACTTTTTCCAGGATGGGCTTTGCCTCGCTGTTTTCCATAAAGCGATTGATACGAACAGAACCGTAATGGTCTGTCATATCAAAATTAATGACCCATGCATTGCGTTTTTTCAGCTCTTTATGCTCTACGCTGAAAACCTTACCCTCAACGATCACACTGCCCATATCCAGGTTCAGATCCTGCATAGGCACAGGTGCACCCTTAAAGGGCTTTCCGAAAATTGCAGGATTTTCAGCAGTCTGCTCTTTTTTCTCCGTAGTGGAAACCTTTGGAAGGTCGCTGAGCATTGTACCACGCATCTGCTCCATAGCATCAAACAGCGCCTTACCTTCCAGCACCTCACCCGGATGCACATGAATGGAAACCTTCACGGAAAAACGCTCCTGCAACTGCTCTCTTACCGCAGGAACGGCCTCCATAAGGTATTCTTTTCCGTTTGCTTTTAGGTAAATGTGCAGATCATTATCTTCCCATTCCCAACGTGCGCCGGCCAATGAGCCGCGACACATTGAATTCTTCTCTGTAAACAGACTCATTAGATCCTCGGGTTCAATGTTCGTTAGCTGTTCAGCCGGGTGGGTCGCTTTGATAGTCAAGCGTTCCAAGCCGTAGAGTCTTGCAATCTCACGCTCCATTTGCTCCAAATATCTTCCGGGAAAGTAGGTTTCGGAGTGAATTGCTACTGTAACTGTCCGCGTTGCAGGGTCAATATCTGCAGCAGCAATAGCCGCCTGAGAAAGCACCTCGCGCAGTGCTTCAGGCGGCTCATAGACCGGAAACATATTTAAGATGGAGACGTCATTTGCCATATATAACCTCTTACATTGTATCTATTCTCTTCAGTAGCTCCGGCAGCAATTCATCATACGGCAGCTTGCAGATCTGCTGACCTTTCTCGAAAAGCATACCGCACCCATCGCCACCGGCGATACCGATATCGGCCTCCCTGGCTTCACCGGAACCCTTTACAACGCAGCCCATTACAGCCACCGTGATGGGCTTTTCGCAATTCTTGAGTGCCATTTCCACTTGATTCACAAGACCGATCAGATCGATCTGCGTGCGTCCACAGGTAGGACAAGAAATAATATTTACGCCTTCTTTCCGCAGTCCGGCAGCCTTCAAAATATCCTTTGCGGCATAAACCTCTTCTACGGGATCGTCAGTCAGACTCACGCGGATCGTATCGCCAATGCCATCAAGCAGCAGTGCACCGATACCCATTGCGGATTTCATAAGGCCCATCCGCACCGGCCCGGTTTCTGTTACACCAATATGGATCGGGTAATCACATTTGCTGCGGAAAAGCCGGGCAGCAGTAACCATCGTGGGAACGTGCGAAGACTTCATCGACACGCAAGTGTCATAAAATCCGTATTTTTCCAGAAGCTCAAGGTGCTGAAACGCACTCTCGACCAAAGCATCCGCTGTAGGATGGCCGTACTTTTCCAGTAGTTTTTTATCTAAACTACCGCCATTAACACCGATACGAATGGGAATATTCCGTGCTTTGCAAGCAGCAACAACAGCCTGCACATTCTCTTCTCCGCCGATATTGCCAGGGTTAATACGGATCTTAGC
>JAZUSG010000094.1:0-13940 GCA_045606605.1 Faecousia sp. | reverse complement strand
TGCTGCAAAAAAATGCAGCAGGGGTATTATTGTAATTATTCAGCATCTTCTTGTGCTCCTTCGACAGTATCTTCTGCGGATACTTCCTCAGTTGCTTCCTCTGCGGGAGCTTCTGTCTCGTCAGCATTGGCCGCTTTCTTCTTCAGGAGCAGTACCACTGCCACAGCTGCGCCAGCCAAAACCACAACTGCACCAACGATGATACCAATCAATGCGCCGGTGCTCAGGCCGGTCTTTTCATCGCCCTGATTGTTGTCGGTGTTTCCGGTGGTGGGCTCGGTGCCCTGGATGGGTTCAGTACCCTGAGAGGGCTCTGTGCCGTCGGTGGTGGGTTCTGTACCGGTGGTGGGTTCGGTATTATTGGTATTGCCGGAACCGCCCTGGTTGCTACCACCCTGGTTATTGCCGCCCTGGTTGCTATCGCCACCATCCGGCTCTGCAGGGTTATTGTCTCTCAGGTAAACGAGGACTGCGCCGCCCTTGCTGCCCAGCTCTACGATGCCTGTCTCCACACCTTCGGTGTTGGGAGCCAGCTTCAGTTCCTTAACGACTTCCTCGGAAACCTTGGAATCGCCGTTATAATAAGCTGCCACAACAGAGTAGGACTTCACATCGTTAGTGGTGTTCATCCAGCTGAGGCGGTATGCAGCGCTTTCGCCAATCGCCTTACTTTGGTCTGCTACGGGCATACCCAGCTTTGCGGTATACAGATAGAAGTCGGTTGTAACCTTAATGGGGTAGAGCTTGTAATTATCCAGCAGAACGGGATTGCCGGCTACGTTCTTGGTCGCCAGGTTCACGCTGGCGATGGGCAGGTCGATGGCTACCATCTCCACCTTCTTGGCGCTGCCAAGCAGTGTACCGGAGGCATCGTAAACATAGTAACTGGATTTGAGTGCCTTTTCATCGGTAAAGTCCAGCTCACGGACCAGTCTGTATTCGGTGCCGGCATTTACTGTAACGCCGGACATTTCTACATACTCCTCGCCCTTGCCGTAGTAAAGCTTGCCGCCGGCGATCTTGAAGCCGCCGTCCTTCACTCTGCGCTTTTCGCTGACTGCGTTCAGAACAACAACTTCTGCATCCGCTGCCATATCAGAAGGTACAGTTACAGAAACTTCCCATACCTGATTTTTTGCATAGTTATCGCCTGCTGTAATATTTGCAGTAACATTAATATTCTTCAGGGTGTATGTACCCTTCATTGCCAGAACCTTGTCGTTGCCATTAGCGGCTATGACGGCAGAAGACTGGCCCTTCTTGCTAACCTGCCAGCAGCCGGCAGGCTTTGCATTCTTGTAGTTGTACTCCATACCCTCTGCATAGCTATCAAAATTATCGCCGTAGGCAGGATATTCGCTGTGGTAGTTCTTCGCCCGGGTCTCAACGGGCATTACGTTTGCGGGTGTTTCGATCCAGAAACCGCAGGTGTTATTGGTGATCTCCTTATCGTTTGCATCCAAGCCAGCAACCTTGCCGTCAGCAATAATCTTACCCTGGGGGAAAGTAATGGTCTGGCCGTTCACGGTGAAGGTAGGATCGGAAGCGCCCTTAACCTGGAAATCATTGAGCGCAACCTGCGTGATATCGGGTGTCAATCTCCAAACGTTTTTGCCGCCGGCGCTCATGCCGGAGAGGACGTAATGCTCGTTCCATCTGGGAGTAACTGCGATGGGTTTGCGATCTGCATAACCAACCCTGGCAGTCAGTTCCTTCATGACATCATCAACCATTTGCAGGCTCAGTTCATACAGCTGATAAGCGCCATTGCCTCCGCAGTTTCCTGCCAGAATCCAGCCTAATGTTACCTCAGGATCCAGCATACCCATATGCAGCAGTGTTTCGATGTAGTAAGGTGTGTGCGCAGTCGTGCCCCGATAGTCATAGTCCCAAAGATAGGGAGCGATCCACCAACTGACTTTTCCACCTTCGGCTGCCAAGTAGACACTCTTAAAGTGGTTTGTGTCGTACAGGAAAAAGTTGAAAGGTTTGTTGTCCAGCGTTGCTCTGTTGTAGCCGTCAACGCTGCCAAAGCCGGAAGAAACCGTGTTATAAGGTCTGTCTTGATAGAAATTATCGTTACTGGTCAGGCCGCCAATAGTTGTAATACCGCCGCTTCCACCCTGTACCCAGGGCTTTTCACTGGAAGTTGTATAGTCAGTGACTATCGCATCGGGGAAGTATTTCCACATGGGAGAACAAGCATCGGAGACGCACTGGGCCACATAGCTTCCGGCTACCGCATCCCAAATCTGACGGGACTGGGCATATTCATCACCGGCTTTCGGGTAAATGCTATAAAGCTCCGAATTTTGTCCTGTCGGATCATTATAGAATTTAAATCCACGTTCCACCAGCATCGGGCGGATAACGCTCTGATAAACAGGATTCTTTGCAATCTTATGATAAATCTGGCTATCTTTGGAATAATAATTTTGGTCGATGTAGTAACTGTTTGCGTCCGTCAACTCAAGGTCGCAAACGAGGCCGTCCAGCTTACCGCCGATTGCCTTGTATTCCTTACAAAAAGCATCTACCCATTCCTGAACAATAGGGATTGCATCGTTTACTATAAATACATCTTTGATCTTCTTATAGAAGGCAATTTGAACCATCTCGAAATTAATATGACGCGTACCTTCGGGATAGGTATCAAACAATTCCTTCAGTGCGGCTGCCAAAGCCTTAATATCCGTTTTGCCTTTCCAAAGATTGCTGGTAAGGGGATCGCCTAAACCGGAATCATTTGTGATAAAAAGAGGCATCGGATAGATATTGGAATAATCCCCCTGAAATGCCTCCCATTGGGTCAGATAAAACGGTTTTTTCTCCGCTCCAGCGGCATTGGTAACCGTTGCCATAGGAAGCAGAAGCGCAAAAACCAAAAGTAACGCTAACAGTTTTTTCATATTAAGCTCCTTCCACAATTCTTTATTTATAGACAGTATATTTATACCGCACAAATAAATTCCCGTCAAGTAGAAGTTGGAAAATGTTTCGCGTTTACAAGACTTTCTCCTCTGTGAATTCTTTTGTTTGGAGGCCACTCCCTAAATAACGTCCTAATAACAATTTACCCCTGCTGCGTAAATGCAGCAGGGGTAATTATTCTAATTATTCAGCATCTTCTTGTGCTTCTTCGACAGTCTCTTCTGCAGGTGCTTCTTCCGCTACAGGTGCTTCTTCTGCTGCGGGTGCTTCCTCTGCGTCTTCAGCTGCTGCCTTCTTCTTCAGAAGCAGTACCACTGCCACAGCTGCGCCAGCCAAAACCACAACTACGCCAGCAATAATACCAATCAATGCGCCGGTGCTCAGACCGGTCTTTTCATTGCCCTGATTGTTGTTGTTGCCGGTGGTGGGCTCGGTGCCCTGGGTGGGTTCGGTGTCGCCGGTGGTGGGTTCAGTACCGGTGGTGGGCTCGGTATCGCCGGTGGTGGGCTCGGTATTATCGGTGTTACCGGAACCGCCCTGGTTATTGCCGCCCTGATTATTGCCACCCTGGTTATTGCCACCCTGGTTATTGCCGCCCTGGTTATTGCCGCCACCATCCGGCTCTGCAGGGTTATTGTCTCTCAGGTAAACGAGAACTGCGCCGCCCTTGCTGCCCAGCTCTACGATGCCGGTCTCCACACCTTCGGTGTTGGGAGCCAGCTTCAGTTCCTTAACGACTTCCTCGGAAACCTTGGAATTGCCGTTATAGTAGGCTGCCACAACAGAGTAGGACTTCACATCGTTGGTGGTGTTCATCCAGCTGAGGCGGTATGCAATGCTTTCGCCAATCGCCTTAGTCTGGTCTGCTACGGACATACCCAGCTTTGCAGTATACAGGTAGAAGTCAGTTGCCACCTTGGTGGGATACAGTTTGTAGTCATCCAGCAGAACAGGATTACCGGTTATGTTCTTAACACTAAGGTTTACAATCCCAACAGGCATATCGACGGTTGCCATCTCCACCTTCTTGGCGCTGCCAAGAAGCGTGCCGGAGGCATCGTAAACATAGTAACTGGATTTCATTGCCTTTTCATCGGTAAAGTCCAGCTCACGGACCAGTCTGTATTCGGTGCCGGCCTTAATTGTAACGCCGGACATCTCTACATACTCTTCGCCCTTGCCGTAGTACAGCTTGCCGCCGGCGATCTTAAATCCACCGTCTTTTGCTCTGCGCTTCTCGCTGATTGCATTCAGAACAACGACTTCTGCATCGGCTGCCATATCAGAAGGTACAGTTACAGAAACTTCCCAAGCCTGGTGCTCAGCGTATGTATCACCAGCAGTAATGTTTTTAGGAACATTGATGTTCTTGAGGGCGTGAGTGCCGCTCATAGCCAGAACCTGATCGTTGCCATTAGCGGTTACAACAGCGGAAGAGCTGCCCTTCTTGCTAACCTGCCAGCAGCCAGCGGGCTTGGCATTCTTATAGTTGTACTCAGTACCTGCTGCATAGTCTTCGAAATCATCGCCGTAAGTGGGATACTCGCTGTGATAATTCTTTGCGCGGGTCTCAACGGGCATTACGTTTGCGGGTGTTTCGATCCAGAAACCGCAGGTGTTGTTGGTGATCTCATTATCGTTTGCATCCAAGCCAGCAACCTTGCCGTCAGCAATGATCTTACCCTGGGGGAAAGTGATGGTCTGGCCGTTTACGGTGAAGGTGGGATCAGAAGCGCCCTTTACCTGGAAGTCGCTCAGGGAAATCACACTGGTATCCGGCGTCAGTCTCCATACATTCTTGCCACCGGCGCTCATACCGGAGAGAACATAATGATCATTCCAGGTAGATCTGACAGCGATGGGCTTGCGGTCTGCAGCACCAACTCTGCGGGTCAGTTCCTTCATGACATCATCTGCGTTCTTAACACACACATTATATTCTCCACGGCAATCCTGCTCAAGAATATAACCGAACATAACTTCCGGATTCATCATTCCCACATGGATGAGCATTTCGGAGTAATAGGGAGTGTGAGATGTGCTGTTCTTATTCTCTTCGTTAAAGAGATACGAACCTGCCCAGAAACTGATCTTTCCGTTATCGGATGCCAGATACATTTCCTTGAAGTAATTGATATCACACAGGAAGTAGTTAAAGGGAGTATCCGCCAGACCAGGTCCGTTGTAGCCATCAGGTGTAGACGTACCGGATTTCAGGTTGAATCTCTCCTGATAATAGTTTGCATTGCTGGAGGACAGACCACCAACAGAAGAAACACCGCCGGAATCTCCGTTGATCCAAGGCTTTGTAGCAATGGTGTTATAGTCATTGATTTCCAAATTGGGGTAATACTTCAAAGCAGGAGCGCAGGATTCTGCAATTTTTTCCGCAAAATAAGTGCCCACAACATTATTCCAAATATTACGGGACTGGGCATATTCTTCACCGGAACCGGGGTAAATACTATAGATTTCCGGAGTGGTTTCAGTGGGATTCGGATAGAATTTAAAGCCACGCTCTACCAGAAGAGGACGAATATCTGTCTCGTAATGAGGGTTTTTGACAATTCTATCATAAACAAGCTTGTCATTCTGGCCCTTATAGAATGTCTCATTGATGTAGTACCAGCTGTAATAAATGTACTCAACGTCATTGGCAATGCCGTCCATCTTGCCGCCGATGGATTTATACTCCTTGAAGAAAGCATCCATCCATTCCTGGGTAACAGCAACGGCATTGTCCAGATAAATAACATCCTCCGCCAGTTCGTGAATAGCCTGCTGTGTCAGCTGCAGGTTCAGATAACGGGTACCCTCAGGCATGCCGTCAAACAGTTCCTTCAGCGCGCGCGCCAGGTCTTCAACACTACCGTCAGTGCCCCAAGAGGTACTATTGAGTATATCTGTTTCCAACCGCGTGTTGTCCGTCCAAATATAGGGCATCTGATAGACATTATCTGCTCCGTCAACAGATGGGGACCAGTTGACCAAATAAAACGGCTTGGTCTCAGCGCCGGCAGCCTGGGTCACGATCCCCATAGGCAGAAGCAGCGCAATTACCAAAAAAATAGCAAACAGTTTTTTCATAAAAAGCTCCTTTCAAATTTGCACATTACTGGATAGTAATATTTATATCCTAAAAATCTATCCGGGTCAAGGATTTTCTTGCAAAAATCATTGCGTATCTAAGATTTTTTACATTTTGTCTAAAATAAGCGAAAAAGGATGTAACACATTGCACATCCTTTTTCACTTTTTAATTTTCATTTTATATTATACAGGAAAATACATCCTCGATTAGTATAACCTAAATACTTCTACAAATTTTCTCGCGACTTTATATAACGGGCCTTCCAGAGATTTCTTGACATTCTTAAGTTCCTGGCGGATCTGAATCCCCTGAGGACAGTGATTTTCACACTTGCCGCAGCCAATGCAATTATATGCCGCTGTAGAATCCTGTCGGGCGGCGGAGCACATAAAATGCTCTTTGAGTCCCGCAAACTTACCCTCCGAGGCCACCCGGTTATAGGCTGCAAAAGCGCCGGGGATATCCACACCCTTGGGACAGGGCATACAGTATCCGCAGCCGGTGCACCCCACCTTCATATTGGCATTGATGGCAGATACCACCCGGGAGAGCATCTGCTGATCCGCATCGGTAAGCTCTCCCACCTGGGTCGTACAAGCTGTCCGGATATTATCCTCCAGCATTTCCATAGAATTCATACCGGAGAGCACGCAGGTGACCTCTTTTTGATCCCACAGCCATTTAAAGGCCCATTGGGCCGGTGTATGCTGAACCGAATAGGCGGCAAACACATCCGCCGCCTGTTGAGGCAACCGGTTTACCAGTTTTCCCCCTCTGAGCGGTTCCATAATCACCACTGGCAAGCCTTTCTCCGCAGCGTACTGCAGACCCTTCCGGCCTGCCTGGGTGTGCTCGTCCATATAATTATACTGAATCTGACAGAAGTCCCAATCATAGGCATCCACCAGCTGACAGAACATATTGGCATTTCCGTGATAAGAAAAACCAATCTGACGAATAGCGCCGGAGCGTTTTTTCTCCTCCAAAAAGTCCAAAATGCCCATACGCTTCAGCTTTTCCCAGGTCTGCACATCGGTGAGCATATGCATTAAATAATAGTCGATGTAGTCGGTCTTAAGCCGTTTTAGGTGCTCATTGAACAGCCGCTCCATACCCTCCCGGGATTTAATTAAATAATGAGGCAGTTTGGTAGCAATATATACCTTCTCCCGTACTTGATTTTTTGCGAAGATCTCACCCAATGCAGCCTCGCTGCCGGGGTAAATATAGGCCGTATCAAAATAATTGATACCGGCATGGATTGCTCGCAGCAATTCCCTTTCCGCCTCTTGCATATCGATGCTGCCGCCGTTGCGGCGAAAACGCATACAGCCAAATCCCAGCACCGAAATATCGTTTCCGTATTTATCCTTGCGGTATTCCATAAATGACTCCTTCCGTTTCCCTATTTCTTTTTTACTATAACACACCTCTGTTTTCTTTGCAGTATATTTTTTCGTTATGGCAGAAAAAGACGGAGTACTGCATTACCCGACAATGCTCTCCGCGCCCTTCTGCACAAAGCTGAAAACTAAAAAACAATGTAGCGATCATTGATCTGTAAAACAAAAAATCCCGCCTGCACAGCTTGCGCAGGCGGGCCTTATTATGGATTAGTTCTTGCCGGGTACGCCGGGTTTGGTCATACTATGTGCATCCAGAATCTTTTCCAGTTCCTCAGCAGACAAAACGCCCTGCTCAACCAGCAGTGTGCGGACGGGAACACCGGTCTTCAGCGCTTCCTTAGCGATCTTGGCAGCCTTAGCGTAGCCGATGTAGGGACATACGGCAGTGACAGTACCCACACTGGCATTGAGCAGCTCCAGGCAGCGCTCCTCGTTGGCGGTGATGCCATCGATACAGTTGGCAATAAAGGTCTTGATGGCATTGGTCAGGCAGGTGATGGACTGGAACAGCGCATCAAATACCACAGGCTCAAAAGCGTTCAGCTCCAGCTGACCGGCTTCCACTGCCATAGAAATCGTAACATCGTTACCTGCGATCCGGTATGCTACCTGGGTAACCACCTCGGGAATAACAGGGTTTACCTTACCGGGCATAATGGAAGAACCGTTCTGACGGGCAGGCAGGTTGATCTCGCTAAGTCCGGTCCGGGGGCCGGAAGACATCAGGCGCAGGTCATTGGCGATCTTGGACAGTGCCAAAGCACACTGCTTCAATGCGCCGGAAACAGCCGCAAAGCAATCGATATGCTGGGTGCCGTCTACCATATCTGCTGCCTGGTAATAGGGAACGCCGGTCAGTTCCGCCAGCACGCCGGTAACAGCATTGTAGTATGTAACGTCTGCATTGATGCCGGTACCGATGGCGGTCGCGCCCATATTCACGGCATACATTTCTGCCTGCACAGCCTCAATGCGGCCAAGTCCACGGCGGACGGCAGATGCGTAAGCGGCAAATTCCTGACCCAAACGGATGGGAACGGCATCCTGCAACTGGGTTCTGCCCATCTTGATCACGGAATCAAATTCTGCAGCCTTCTTGTTGAAAGCCTGTTCCAGCGCCCGCAGCTGCTCCATCAGGGGCTGCAGCAGGGTGATCACAGTCATCTTGCCTGCAGTGGGAACGATATCGTTGGTGGACTGACCCTGGTTTACGTGGTCATTGGGGTGTACGATGCTGTAATCGCCCAGACGGCCGCCCAATTTCTCGATCGCTACGTTGGCGATCACTTCGTTGGCATTCATATTCATAGAAGTGCCTGCGCTGCCCTGGATGGGGTCAACGATGAACTGATCGTGGAACTTGCCTGCGCAGATATCGTCGCAAGCGGCTACGATGGCGTCTGCGACCTTAGCCTCAAAAACGCCGGCATCTCTGTTCGCAATGGCGCAAGCCTTTTTCAGCATTGCCAGGCTATTAATCATCTCCGGGATCATATGTCTGCCGGTAATGGGGAAATTCTCTACTGCACGGAAAGACTGAACGCCATAGTAAACATCTGCGGGCAGGATCATACTGCCAATGGAATCGGATTCATTGCGGGTGTTAATCGTATTGGTATCCATAGTTTTCGGCACTCCTTATATTTATATACTTCCATATTTTAGTATAGCACCAACGTCAAGTATATCACTGCTGTCAAGTATATTCAAATATATATAAACAGCTACAAACCATATCGATAAAGTTATATTTTTGTTGACATATTATATCGACAACGTTATAATTCTTATAGACACTTTGAACGGAGCACCTGCAAATGGAAAGTATATTTCAAAAGAAGAAACTGATCTACACCATTGCCAAGGAACAGAGTTTTTCCAAAGCTGCCCAAAAGCTGTTCATTGCCCAGCCCTCTCTGAGTCTTATGGTCAAAAATTTAGAGGAAGAGTTGGGAACACCTCTGTTTGACCGCAGTTGCAAACCCATCCGGCTTACAGAAGCCGGTCATGAGTATTTGCGCGCCACCGAGCAGATCTTCGGCATTGAACATGCATACAACGAATTTATTGTATCTTTAAATAATTTGCAAGCCGGTTCTCTGCGCATCGGTTGCAGTCAGCTGCTCTCTTCTCTGGTATTGCCGGCATTGGTATCCGATTTTATTCGGGACTATCCCAATATCAATCTCACCATTACAGATGCCAATTCTGCCACGCTGGAAAACGAGCTGACCAACGGTTCTTTGGATATTGTCATTGACACCATCGAACTGTCTCCGGAGCTTTTTGAGCGGCAAATTCTGTGCCCGGAATATCTTTTGCTGGCTGTTCCTGCCAAGTTCACGGAAAATGCGCTGTGTAAAGATTTCGCTCTTTCTTTTGAAGACATTCGGCACAACCGGCACTTGTCTGCAGACATCTCTCCGGTCCCTCTTGAGAATTTCGCTAAAATACCTTTTGTGCTGATGAACCGGCACAATGATCTGCGAAAGCTGACCAATGCCATTTTCCAGGAAACCGGTTTTAAACCCCAGGTGCTATTTGAACAGGACCGGCTGACAACCCTGTATACCTATGTGGAACTGGGTACCGCCGCCTCCATCGTCAGTGACACCTTGGTGCAAAATATCCGAGGTGCCTACTCCGAGGGTGTGGTGTATTACACCCTTCCCACTCAGCATGGCACCCGCAATATCTCAGTGTACTACAAGAAAAACAAGTACTGCACCAAGCCGATGCTCACGTTTATGGAGCGTTTAAACAAGATTGGATAAGCAACTTTATCTGCAAAACTGCCCTGTAAAATTAGCCGATTTGACACAATAGAAGGTTAAATTTTCGTTTTTTTCAACAAAACAGAGTTTTCCTCTTGCAACCAATGGGCAAATCGGTTATAATGATTTGAAATTTGTGTCCCTATGGGTTGCAAAAAATACCAGTCGTATTATGAGAGGATTGATTACATGAGTGCATCCAGCAAGAAAAAACTCCGCAAAGAGAATGCCGCTGCTGCATTGACAGAAAGACAGAAGCAGGAACAGGCTGAGGCCAAAAAGCTGAAAAGAATTACCGTGACCTTCGTCGCCGTAATGCTTGTTGTGGCTTTGACCGCCGCCACCATCCTGTCTATACGAGCTGTGAATAATTCCGGTGTTATCGATAGAAATACCATCGCAGCTGTTACCGGTACGCACGAGCTCAACAGCGTTCAGATCAACTACTACTTCACTGACAGTGTCAGAAATATGTATAGCCAGTGGCAGTCTTCTTACGGCGAAAACGTTGCTACTTACATGGCTCTGATGGGCTTAGATATTTCCAAGCCTCTGGATGAGCAGTTTGCCAATATTGAAAAGACCGAAACCTGGGCTGACCGTTTTCTGAAGCAGGCCATTGAATCCGCAAAGAGCGAATATGCCCTTTACGACAAAGCTATGGCCGACCCTAACTTCAAGCTTTCCGATGATCAGCAGTCCGTTTTGGACTACAACTTAAAGATGATCGACCTATACGCATCCATCAGCGGATATAAGAATGCCAACAAGTACCTGCAGGCGATCTACGGATACGGCGCAGATATGAAGTCCTATACCGAGTACTGCACCGTAAGTTCCATCGCATCTGCTTACTACAGCAACTATGCAAACGCTCTGGAGTACACCGATGCTGAGATCCGCAAGCACGAAGAGGATAAGTTTAACGATTACTCCTCCTTCACCTACGCCATCTACCAGGTAACGCAGTCTGACTATCTGAAGAGTGAGACCGCTTCCAAGGACGAAAAGAACCCCACCTACACCGATGCAGAGAAGGAAGCAGCTCTTGCAAAGGCTAAGGAAATCGCAGATAATCTGGCAAAATCCGCCAATTTGGCAGATCTGGATAAAGCAATCAGCGAGCTGGAAATCAACAAGGACAAAAAGGACAAGGTTACCACCACCAAGTACACCGATACTATGTACGCATCCGTACTGAAGGCTGTACAGGAATGGATCAGCAGCGAGGATCGTCAGTCCGGCGATATCACTGTGATCGCAAACGAGACCACCACTAAGGATAAAGACGGCAAGGAAACCAAGACCACTTCCGGCTACTATGTGGTGCACTTCTCCAGCCGTGATGATAACCTGCGCCACCTGGCAAATGTTCGCCACCTGCTGGTTGAGTTCGAAGGCGGCAAGACCGACGCTAATGGCAACAAGACCTATACTACAGAAGAAAAGGCTGCTGCAAAGGCTGAAGCTGAGCGACTGCTGAAGGTTTGGAAGGACGGCAATGCAACGGAACAGACCTTTATCGACCTGGTAAAGGAACACTCCGATGACACCTCCGCTGAAGACGGCGGTCTGTTTGAAGACATCCATCGTGAGTCCGGTTATGTGCCCAATTTCAAGAACTGGGCCATCGACCCTGAGCGTAAGGTCGGTGACACCGGCGTGATTGAAAGTGAGTACGGCTATCACGTGATGTACTACTCCAGTGATGACGAACTGACCTACCGGGATTATATGATCTCCGAGGATCTGCGGAATGCAGACGTTACCAAGTGGTATGATGGTATCAACAATGCTGCTACCATTACCCTGGATAAGACAAACCGCATCAATACGGATCTGATCATCGCTGCCATCATCTAAAATATTTGCATAAAAACCACCTCTGCGGGAAATGATTTCCCATAGAGGTGGTTTTTTCATGCACTGGTTATTGACTGTGGCCGGAGGGATCGCCGGAGCGGTGAACGGTCTGTTCGGCGCGGGAGGCGGAATGGTACTGGTACCTATGCTGGGTTCCAAAACCGGCATCTCCGAAAAGGAGCGTTTCCCCACTTCCATAGCCATCATTGCGCCGGTCTGTGTTGTGTCCCTTTTGTTTTCTGCCAACTGGAATTTGTCCTTCCGGCAACTGCTCCCCTATCTGATTGGCAGTGTTATCGGCGGGATTGCTGCCGGATACTGGGGGCGGCGCATTCCCACACTGTGGCTGCATCGAATATTGGGTGTACTGATTCTTTGGGGAGGAATTCGATACCTATGTTAGATATGCTTACCCTGCCGGTAGCTGCAGTTTTAGGCTTTCTTGCCGGGTTGGGCGTTGGGGGCGGAAGTCTTTTGATCCTGTGGCTTACCCTGGTAGTCGGGATGGACTATGCCGATGCCCGTACTGTTAATCTGCTCTTTTTCCTGCCCTCAGCATTGATCGCCACACTGTTCCATCGCAAGCAAGGCTCCGTGGATTTTAAGAAGATATATCCCGCTATCCTATGCGGCTGTGCTGCCGCGGCCTTATGTGCTATACTGGAAAGGTATTTGGATACCGCACTTATACGAAAACTTTTCGGCGGACTTTTACTCTTTACAGGCCTGCGGGAGCTTTTTTATAAACCCCGCAAATAGATTCCGTCAGCCCTTACGGGAACGGAATGCTAAGTATCCTTCCAGTATTAAGGATGCCGCCACTGCATCCACCGTGTCCTTACGCTTTTTCCCGTGGTAATTATGCTCGGAGAGGATGTTATGCGCCTCCACAGTTGTCCGCCGCTCATCCCATAGCGCAACCGGCAGAGCTGTTGCCTCCTGCAGCTGCTGGGCAAAGGCCCGGCAGAGCTCCGCCCGGGGGCCTTCTGAACCGTCCATATTCTTGGGAAGGCCTACCACGATCTCCCCCACATCCGAATCCTTCACCATCGCGCAGATCTGTGCGATGGTTTTTTCTGTATTTCTGCTGTGGATCACCGATGTGCTTCCCACAATACTGCAAAGTAAATCCGACACCGCAATGCCTGTGCGGGCGTCGCCGTAATCCACACCCATAATTCTTTTCATTTTTTTGCTCCTTACCTTCTGAATTTACACCCATTATATAGCAAAATTCCCAAAAAATAAAGAAAAAAATTGTTGACTTCCGCAAAACCCTGTGGTAGAATGGTTCTACCTGTGAAAACGGGCTATTTTTGTGTGCCCATTTTCAGCTCCGGGCGGCAATTTGTAGTGAGCCGCTTCCTAAATTTTACACTAGCCGGGGTGATACAGGGAGGCAATTTTAAGGAGGTGCCGTTATGCGCGTTAAAGTCACTTTGAGATGCTCTGAGTGCAAGCAGAGAAACTACAACACTATGAAGAACAAGAAAAATGACCCCGACCGTCTCGAAATGAAGAAGTACTGCAGATTCTGCAGAAAGCACACCGTTCACAACGAGACCAAGTAAGGAGGCCCCAAAATGGCAGATGTAAAGAAGCAAAACTGGTTCGCAAGAGCCTGGGGTCGAATCTGCAGATACTTCCGTGAGCTCCGCAGTGAACTTAAGAAGGTCGTGTGGTCTACCCCCAAGCAAGTTCTCAAGAACACCTTGATCGTTTTGATTTCCGTGCTCGTCGTGGGCGTATTCATTTGGGTGTTCGACTTCGTTTTCCGTTATGGTATTGATGCTTTGATTAAGGCATTCCACTAAGGAGACCGGCTATGGCAGATGCTGCAAAATGGTATGTTGTCCATACCTATTCCGGCTATGA
>JAZUSG010000093.1:0-2255 GCA_045606605.1 Faecousia sp. | reverse complement strand
CAAACCTATGACTGCCGAAGATTTGGCACCGGTCTTTTGTGACGAATTGGTGCGGCAGGAACTGGATGAAAATACAGCATATTTTGAAATTCCGGAAGAGATCCGCAATTTCTACAAAATGTACCGTCCTTCTCCGCTGGTTCGCGCCTACTGTTTAGAGGAAAAATTGCAGACTCCTGCGAAGATCTACTATAAATTTGAGGGTAACAATACCAGCGGCAGCCATAAGCTCAACTCCGCAATTGCCCAAGCCTATTATGCAAAGAACCAAGGCCTGACCGGTGTAACTACGGAAACAGGCGCCGGTCAGTGGGGTACTGCGCTGAGTATGGCGTGTGCATACCTGGGCCTGGATTGCAAGGTCTATATGGTCAAGGTCTCCTATGAGCAGAAACCTTTCCGACGGGAAGTTATGCGTACATATGGCGCTTCGGTTACACCCAGTCCTTCCATGGATACTGAAGTCGGCAAGAAGATCCTTGCAGAGCATCCGGGAACAACCGGCAGCCTTGGCTGCGCTATATCTGAAGCTGTTGAAAAAGCCACAACTACACCCGGCTACCGGTATGTGCTGGGTAGCGTGTTAAATCAGGTTATGCTCCATCAGACTGTGATCGGTTTGGAAGCAAAGACTGCTATGGATAAGTACAATATTAAACCCGATATTATTATCGGATGCGCCGGCGGCGGTTCCAATTTGGGCGGCTTGATCGCACCGTTTATGGGCGAAAAAATCAAAGGTGAAGCGGATTACCGGTTCATTGCGGTAGAACCCAAAACTTGCCCCAGCTTCACAAGAGGCAAATTTGCGTATGATTACTGCGATACAGGTATGGTTTGCCCCCTGGCCAAGATGTGCACCCTGGGCAGCGGCTTTATTCCTGCCGGCACACATTCCGGCGGCTTGCGTTATCACGGTATGAGCCCGATCCTTTCTCAGTTATATGATGACGGCCTTATGGAGGCGATCAGCGTTCCCCAGACAGAGGTCTTTGCCGCGGCGGAGATGTTTGCCCGTGTGGAAGGTATTTTGCCGGCACCGGAAAGCTCCCATGCCATTAAAGTCGCCATTGACGAGGCGATGAAGTGCAAAGAAACAGGGGAAGAAAAGACAATCCTGTTTGGACTGACCGGTACGGGATACTTTGATATGCTGGCCTATGAAAAATTCCATAACGGGGAAATGGTCGATTACATTCCTAGGGAAGAAGAACTGAAAAAGGGCTTTAGCTACCTGCCCAATATGGATTAAAATAATAAGAGCAATACTTCTTCGCAAGTATTGCTCTTATTTTTGTTTTTTTGTAGAAAAATAAATTGAAGTGTAATATGAAGTGTGATATAATAATCAAAATGTATTTTTCGGAGGGGTTACTATGAGCAGAGCTGACGAATTATATCGACAAACGTGCCTGGATATTTTAAATAACGGCTTTTATGATACGGATTTAGAGGTTCGTCCCCGCTGGGCAGATGGGACACCGGCTCATACTGTTAAAAAGTTTGGTGTGGTAAACCGCTATGATCTGCGGGAAGAGTTTCCCATTATGACCCTGCGCCGTACCTATTGGAAGTCTGCGTTGGATGAACTGCTTTGGATCTGGCAAAAGAAATCCAACCGCATTGAAGATTTGGGCAGTCACGTGTGGGACGAATGGGCAGGTGAGGATGGTACTATCGGCAAAGCATACGGCTACCAGCTGGGTGTTAAGCATCAGTATAAAGAGGGTATGTTTGACCAGGTGGACAGAATGCTTTATGACTTAAAGCATAACCCTGCATCCCGCCGAATTCTTACAAATATCTATACTTTCCAGGATCTGCACGAGATGAACCTGTATCCCTGCGCTTATTCTATGACATTTAATGTGTCCGGCAATACCTTAAATGCTATTTTAAATCAGCGTAGCCAGGATATGCTCACTGCCAACAATTGGAACGTGTGTCAATATGCAATGTTACTTATGATGGTTGCGCAGGTTTCTGGCCTTGAGGCGGGTGAATTGGTCCACGTGATCGCGGATTGCCACATCTATGACCGGCACATTCCTGCAGTTAAAGCAATGCTCCAGAACGAGGGCTTTGCTGCACCCAAGGTAACCCTGGATAGCAGTGTAACCGATTTCTATGATTTCACCAAAGACAGCTTTAAGGTGGAAAACTATCAGTATCATCCCTTTGATTTTGAGATTCCTATGGCAATTTGAGGTGCGCGATGGAACTGATCGTAGCAGTATATGATGATTGGGGAATCG
>JAZUSG010000092.1:0-3322 GCA_045606605.1 Faecousia sp. | reverse complement strand
GCGGTGTTGACGGTATGGTTCACGTTTCCGAGCTGAGCTGGAACCGCATCAAGACTCCCGCAGACGTAATTTCTGTTGGCGATGAGATCGATGTTTATGTTATCTCCTTCGACGCTGAAAAGCGTAAGATCTCTCTGGGCTACAAGACCAGCGAAATGAACCCCTGGAATCAGTTTATGACCGGCTACAATGTTGGTGATGTTGTTGATGTTAAGATCGTAAAGCTGATGACCTTCGGCGCATTTGCTGAGATCATCCCCGGCGTTGACGGCTTGATCCACATCTCCCAGATCGCTGACCGCCGTATTGGCAAGCCTGAGGACGTTCTGTCCGAGGGTCAGCAGGTACAGGCTAAGATCACCGAGGTGGATGCTGAGAACAAGCGTATCTCCCTGTCCATCCGCGCTCTGATCGAGCCCGCAGAGGAAGCTGCTGAAGAAGCTGCCGAAGAAGTAACTGAAGAGGTTGCCGAAGAGGCTTAACTGACATTACATACCGGGACCGGCTCGCCGGTCCCGGTATAATCATACCCCCACGTCATTGCGAGGGTGGCTTGCCGCCCGTGGCAATCTCAACACATATTAAGGAGAAGCATTTATGGTAAAGCATATTGTACTGTATACATTAAAAGAGGGTGTGGATAAGCAGGAGGCAGTGGACATCATCAAGGCCCAGTTAGAGCCGCTGGTTGGCGTGATTCCCGGCCTTACCCATATGGAGATCCGCCTGGCCTACAATGGGATGGATTATGCCCTGTACTCTGAGTTTGAAAGCCGGGAGTCTCTGCAAAATTATGCTACCCATCCGGCTCACTTAGCGGCCAAAGAACATTTTTGGCATTTCCTGGATACCCGGGTGTGCGCAGACTATGAGGTATAAGGAGAAAAGGGAATATGAAAGCGATTGTTACAGTAGTCGGCAAGGACCGGGTGGGCATCATTGCTGCCGTATGTACGGAACTTGCTGACTATAAAGTAAATGTTTTGGATATCCGGCAGACTGTTATGCAGGGATATTTTACCATGATGATGGCAGTGGATGTATCCGGCAGCACCTGTCCCGTAGCAGAACTTGCCCAGAAGTTAGAAGAGAAGGGCAAGGAAATGGGTATGTCCATCCGCTTGCAGCGGGAAGAGATCTTTCAGGCAATGCACCGGGTGTGAGGTGTGAAATGTTAGAATTTAAGGATATTTTAGCCACCCAGGATATGATCGATAAGCGGCATTTGGACATCCGCACGATCACCATGGGCATCTCTCTTTTGGATTGCGCCCACGAGGATGTAAACATCTGCGCCCAGCGGATCTATGATAAGATCACCCGCAATGCGGAGAATTTAGTCAAAGTGGGACAGGAAATCGAGTGGGAATTTGGCATTCCTATTGTCAATAAGCGCATTTCTGTAACGCCCATTGCGCTGGTAGGCAATGCCTGCCGCACCGATTCTTATGTGCCCCTTGCCATTGCGATGGATAAGGCGGCAAAGGCGTGCGGTGTGAATTTCATCGGCGGTTTCTCCGCGTTGGTGCAAAAAGGCGCTACCCGCGGCGATTGGATCTTAATGGACTCCATCCCCGAAGCCCTGAAGGAAACAGAATTTGTTTGCTCCAGTGTAAATGTAGGTTCTACCAAGGCCGGCATCAATATGGATGCCGTGGCTAAAATGGGTCAGATCATCAAAAAGACCGCGGAGGTTACTGCGGATAACGATGGCCTCGGCTGCGCAAAATTGGTGGTGTTTGCCAATGCGGTGGAGGACAATCCCTTTATGGCGGGTGCATTCCACGGCGTGGGCGAGCCGGAGGTTGGGCTGAATGTGGGCGTTTCCGGCCCGGGTGTTGTGTACCACGCCCTGCAAAAAGTAAAGGGTCAGCCCTTTGATGTGGTGGCAGAGACCATTAAAAAGACCGCCTTCCGGATCACCCGTATGGGTCAGATGGTGGGTGTGGAAGCCGGTAAGCGCCTGGGCGTTCCATTCGGTATTGTGGACTTAAGTTTGGCACCTACCCCGGCGGTGGGCGACAGCGTTGCCCGTATCCTGGAAGAGATGGGTTTGGAAGTCTGCGGTACCCACGGTACGACCGCAGCCCTGGCACTGCTGAATGATGCAGTGAAAAAAGGCGGCGTGATGGCATCTAACCACGTGGGCGGCCTCTCCGGCGCATTCATTCCGGTGTCGGAAGACGAGGGTATGATCGCAGCTGCAGAGTGCGGTGTTTTGACCCTGGACAAGCTGGAAGCGATGACCTGCGTGTGCTCTGTGGGCCTGGATATGATCGCCGTTCCCGGCGATACCAGCGCGGCTACCATTTCGGCAATCATTGCGGACGAAGCCGCCATCGGTATGGTCAACAGTAAGACTACCGCCGTCCGCATTATCCCCGCCCCCGGCAAGACCGTGGGCGATCGGGTGGAACTGGGAGGACTCCTTGGCAGCGCACCGGTGATGCCCATCCATCCGGAATCTGCGGAAAGCTTTATTGCCCGCGGTGGCCGTATCCCCGCCCCCCTGCAAAGCTTAAAGAACTAAAAAAGCCTTCCCCTTGAGGGGAAGGTGGCACGGCATAAGCCGTGATGGATGAGGTGTAAAAAAGCGTGCAACGATAGTTGCACGCTTTTTTCTGTCTTACAGATTTTCCATAACCGCCTTGATTCTGGCTACCGTTCTGTCGTAACCGAGAATCTGCATAACCGTGTACAGGTCAGGGGAGCTACACTTGCCGGTAACGGCCTGGCGGATAAAGGTACTGACATCTGCCACCGTGCCGGGGAAGGCAGTGGGGTCAGCCTTGTAGGCCTTCATATCAGTGGTAAAGCCCATTTCTTCGGTGATGGCTTTAACCTTATCAAACCAAGCGGCGGAATCGTCATTGATGTCAAACTTCTCCAGGAACTTACACAGGGCAGTTTTCACGGTTTTACCGGAGAACTTCTCGTCAAATACCGGCTTTTCCAGATATTCGTCATAGAAGAAGCCCATATAAGCCTTAGCCTCCTGCCAAACCGCAAGATCCTTTCTGGGTTTCTTGCCGCCGCGGCCGATGGCCAAAATTGCCTTGGCATAATCCGGGTCGCTTTCCAGCTTGCCACCGAAGTGGGGGTCAAATTCCTTTGCCCAATCCAGCAGCAGATTGTAGACCTTTTCTGCATCCATCAGCGCGATCACATTTTTACTCACGTCGGTGAGCTTTGCGTAGTCAAACAAATTGCCGGCGGGGTTCAGCTTCTTGGGGCTGAAGGCAAAGTCTGTTGCCGGTGCGGTGGGATTTGCCCGCCGCCAATCCTCGTAGTTGGAGTTTAAGAGGATCATAATATACTCATA
>JAZUSG010000091.1:0-7011 GCA_045606605.1 Faecousia sp. | reverse complement strand
CTTCTACTACACACGCAACCTCACTTTCATATGCATCATTGTTTTCATACGTAACTACCAATCGGGTATTTGTAGATTTCTCAATATCAACTCGCTTTCCTCTCTGAATATACAGAGTCGCAAGTAGTAATGTCCAGCAGGTCGTGCTGCAGGAACTCCAGGTCGAAGGTGTCGAAGTCGTGAGAGCACTCCTGGATCATAACGGAGCAGGTGGTGTGGTGGGAAACCACGGAAACAGTACCGTTCTTGATGCCGGACTCTTCCACGATCTTATGTACGTCGATAGAAATGTCGTGGAAAGTGGGGATCCAACCCCGGGACTGCAGCTGAATTTCTTTCTGAATCATTTTGAATTCCATTTTGTTTACCTCCAAAATTTTTCTTTAAAGCAATCGCACACATTTTGCCTGCGATCACTTGTGATTACGGTTTTTACTTAATTGTGGCGCTCGTCCCAAGCCTTGCGGACGGCAGCGATCATCTCATCCACCATAGCTGCCCGGTCAGCGGCCTTGGCTACGCCGGAAGAGGAGCCGGTGGCATCTGCGCCGGCAATGATGGTGTTATAAACATCGGTGCCGTTGGCAATACCTGCGGCAGTCAGCACCAAGATGTCCTTATTTACGCTCTTAACGCACTTGGTAGCAGCTTCCACGTACTCCGGTCCAACACTGACGCCGGTGCCGATCAGTTCAGAAGGCTCAGCCACGATGATGTCGGGAGCAAGGGTTGCGATCTTGCTGGCGTCTGCCATAGAATCTGCGCAAACGATGGTGAGCAAGCCCACTTCTTCCGCGCGCTTGATGGTAGCTGCCAGAGTCTCAAAGTCCACGGGCTTTTCCACGTGGTTGAGCATAACGCCTTCCGCGCCGGCTGCAACCAGGGATTCCGGCAGGATGTCTGCCAGGCCTCTGCCCACAGGGATGGGATCCATATGGGGGGCAAATACGTGAATGTGCTTGGTATTTTCCTTTACCCGGCGAATATCTACCACCGGACAAGTGAAGATGATATCCACACCGTATTTTTCCGATGCGGCATCTGCGGCCTTGGCAAGATCCAGGATCTCGTCGCCGTACAGATAGGACTTGGGGCCAATCTCAAAAAACGGGGCCTTAATAGAGCAATTTGCGTTCATATTCGTTCTCTCCCAATATGTATTTTAGCGCAGGCTGCCCAGCAGGGCAACGCTTTCGTCGATAAGCATTTCAGCAGTACCAGCTTTGTAGCGAGAGCTTCTTGCCTCGTAACCACCCTCGTCGTAGGAATCCTGCATAGGGAAGTAACCTTCTCCGCCATTGGTAAGGCAGCTGGGCATAACCATATCCCACCCCTCTGCACTCTTGATGCCAATGCCAACGCCGTTAAACGGCTCGCCGGGGATACCCAGCATCGCCACATTACCCACTGCAACCGCGCTAAGCCGCAAGGGGAAGTACTCCGGACCGTGCTCCAAACGAACCATACGTCCTGCCTCGGCCACCACAGTGGTCAGTTCCATTTCCTTGAAGGGGATCAGATCATCCCGGCCGGCATTGTGCAGGTCATTATATTTATGCGCCAAAGGCATATCCTCAGGCTTCGGCATATTGGAAGGCAGGTTCACCACCTTCTGCGCAAAACGCAGGGAATCCACATCGGTGTAGTTAACCTTGTCATAGACCTGCAGAACAGCTGCAGCTACCACATTACCCATATGACGGGCATGGCCGTAGCCACGGGAAACTGCGTCAAAGTCGTGGAACATATCGTTATAGTCGCCATTTTTCGCATTGACGTTTACGTGGTTCACATCACCTTCTGCGCCGTTAAAAAACATAGCCTTTACATTATCCAGGGCTTTTTCCAGTCTTCTGCGGAAGAATGCCGGCCAGTCACCGGAAATCTTGCAACCGCCAACTGTGTCAGGATGGCAACCCAGGTTTGCAAAAACAATGGTATCTGCGCCTTCCCGCTCAAATCGCAGGACGTTCACCCGCTCGTCCACATCACCGATGGGATGCACGATATCGGGATTGCCAACACCGGGGTTCGTACGGACGCTACCGTCCTTCATACGGAAGCGGCGAACGAAGGCGATATTGGGCGCATTGCCCACTGCCCAGCCCATCTTGGCAGGCTTTAAGTCATCCAGCGCAAATTTGGCTGCGTCAACAAAACGCGTTCTTACAAATTCAGAGTATTGCCGCGTCAGTTCATTTTCACTATCAAAATCTACTGTGCCGCCGGTATGGGTATGGGTAGTGTGGATCATAACCGCTTCCCGGGGAAGACCGGTTGCTTCTGCCACACAGCTTAACAAAATATCGGAATCGGGTGTATCCACTTCGCAGCAATCCAAAGCCATCAGCAGCACCTTTACATCGCCACAGGCCAGTGCCAAAGTGTTCAGTTCCAGATCATCACGGATGCCTTCGGCATAGCGCTCCTGGAAATAGCCATGCATAGGAATGCCCATCATAGGATTGACATTTACTCGTGCAAATCCAGCTTGTAATGTATTCATTGTTGCCACCTCATTTTTCCATAGTTTGAGTTATACCTATAATAACCCTCAAAAGGCAATTTGTCAATTCATACCAACCGGTTTTGTGCAATTAAACAACAAATTTTCAAGGTGTCTTCATTACGGGTTTGTAAATTTTCTTCCTACGGGTTGAATGGCAATATTTTTTGTGTTATACTGGGAAATAAATAAAATTTTAGGAGGTTTTCTTATGAAACCGGAAAGCTTAAATGCGATCTACAACGCTTATGATATTGAACAGGCCTGCATCCAGGAAATGAAAGCCCATATTGACCCGGAGCAGTTTGCCAAGGCTGTTGATCTGCTCAGCGCCGCTCCCCGGATCGGCACATCCGGCTGCGGACACTCCGGCATTATCTGCCAGCATATGGCCCATCTGATGTGCTGCATTGAGCGGCCTGCCCGCTTCATCTCCCCCGCCGAAGCTGTCCACGGCGCTACCGGCTTTTTGCAGAAGGGCGATGTGATGATCTTTGCTTCCCGGGGCGGCAAGACCAAAGAGTTGCTTCCCATAGTGGATATTTGCAAGGCAAAGGGCGTAAACATCATCACCGTTACGGAAAATATGGAATCTCCCCTGGCACAGGCTGCCGATGTGGTGTTAAAGCAGCACGTCAACCGGGAGACCGACAAGTGGAATGCCCAGGGCACTACCTCTACTACCGCTCTGTGTATGATCTTCCACGCGCTGCAGGCAGCGGTCATTGAAGAGACCGGCTATCGGGCAGAGCAGTTTGCCCTGATTCACCCGGGCGGAGCAGTTGGCGAACGGCTTAACAACAAAGCTCTGTAAGGCATTTATCGCAAGGTTTACGCATTATGAAACTGATCGAATACATAAAAAAAGAACATAAAAAAATAATGGAAACCCCAAAAAACGAGCGTCTTTCGTACATTTGGGAGTATTATAAGTGGTATATCATCGTATTTTTACTGGTGATCGTACTGCTGGTACAGGGGATCCTCTCAGCACAAGCCCGAAAAGAAACTGTCTTCAGCGGTTTTATGCTCAATTGCAAGATCCTTTTGGAAGAGGAAGAATTTCTGCAAGGCTTTTATGACTATGCCGGTATCGATTCCGCCAAACAGGAAGCTGCCATCTATAACGATGTGATCCTTACCGATCGCAATATGAAAAGCGACATTACCGCTTTTCAGCGGATTATGGCCGGTGTCGCTGTGAAAGACACGGACTTCATTGTCGGTCTGCCGGAACCATTCCGGGTATGTGCATATAGCTCCAGCAGCTTTTTGATGGATCTGCGGGAATTTTTGGATGCGGATACACTGGAAGCCTACGAAGACCGACTGTACTATATCGACGGCGCGGTTTTGGAGCAATTAAAAGCGCCTGTAGGCGAGAATGCAGAAGTGATTTTGGAGTATCCTGACCCCCATAAGCCGGAACTGATGGAAGATCCCATTCCTGTTGGCATTGATGTGAGCGACCGGAAGGGTATCCAGAATGCTTACTATCTCCCTGATAGCACTATATACATCGGTGTTGTTTTCAATACGGCCCGTCCGGAACTGACACAAGCCTTTATCGAATATATATTGCAGTAACAAAAAAGAGCGTGTTGTTTTTTACAACACGCTCTTTTTCTGTCAGACAATTTCCAGGGTTCCGAAAAATTCCGGGGTGTGGAAATCCAGGCGCTCTACCTTTGCCCAGCTTGCCCAGTGGGGAATCGCAGTCTCTTCCCCGCATTTATAGAAATTTCCCTGCATTCTATGGCCAGGCGCAAAACGGCAGGGTCGCTCATACAGGGTCTCCAAAAGATTTTCGGTCAGTATGCTCTGCACCTGCCAGTAGTCCCCTCCAAAGGTAACCGTTCTCTCCGGCTGAGAAATTCCCTTCTCCAGGAGTCTGAACCGGGTATTGCGGCCTGTGCCAAAGGCGCAGCGAGCAAAGCCAGCCGCATTCATTTCCAGGTTAATGTATCCGTATTGGGGTAGTTCCGGGAAGCAGTTCAGGAAAACTTCCATACAGCTATCCTTAAACACCGGCCCGTCCGGCTCCCGGTAGACAGCCCGGGGGTTTTGCTCGTAGCAGCGCATCGTTACTTTCAGACCGACACCCGGCAAATACCGCACAGAACCTTCTGTTTTGGGGGCAACCCCACCCTCCGGGCGATGATTGGAAATGGAGAAAACCTCTGGTGCGCCGTCAGTTTTTATGTGGTATACGGGTTTTTCCATTATATTGTTCCTTCCTGACCGGCATAGCCGTTCGGGTTATTTTTTTGCCAGTTCCAAGTATCCCGGCACATATCCTCCAGCGTCTTCTCCGTCTTCCAGCCCAGCTCCCGGTAGCTCTTCTCCGGGTCAGCATAGCAGGTTGCCAGGTCGCCGGGACGGCGGGGGGCGATTTGATAGGGTACGGGCACGCCGTTTACCTTCTCAAAGGCTTTTACCATATCCAACACGCTGTAGCCGGTGCCTGTGCCCAAATTGAACACTTCCGTTCCGGTATGAATCTGGGCATAACGGATAGCGGCCACGTGTCCCTTTGCCAAATCCACCACGTGGATATAGTCTCGGACACCGGTGCCGTCGGGGGTGTCGTAGTCATTGCCAAACACGCTCAAATACTCCCGGCGGCCAACTGCCACCTGGGCAATATAGGGGAAGAGATTGTTGGGGATGCCCTTGGGATCTTCGCCGATCAGGCCGCTCTCGTGAGCGCCGATGGGGTTAAAGTACCGCAGCAGCACCACAGACCAATCCTGGTCTGCAAAGGCGATATCCCGCAGGATCTGCTCACCCATATACTTGGTCCAGCCGTAGGGATTGGTACAGTTTCCGGTCTTGGAGGTCTCCCGCAGCGGCATCGTATTGTCGCCGGAGTAGACGGTTGCGGAGGAAGAAAAAATGATCTTCTTCACATTATGGGCCGCCATCACCCGGCAAAGGGTCAAGGTAGAACCCAAATTATTGGCATAATATTTTTCAGGAATCGCCACCGACTCCCCTACCGCCTTCATACCGGCAAAATGGATGACGCAGTCAATGCTGTGGGCATCAAATACACGGGTCAACGCCCCTTCGTCGCACACGTCCAGCTCGTAAAAGGCCGGGCGTTTACCGGTAATGGCCTCAATGCGGTTTAATACTTTGGGATTGGAATTGGCGAGATTGTCTACGATCACCACATCCATCCCCATATTGAAAAGTTCCACGCAGGTATGGCTTCCAATATAGCCCATACCGCCGGTAACCAGAATTTTCATAGTTAGTCTCCTTCAGAATCTGCAATTTCCCCAAGGGCGACACTTCCTAAGAAGTGTCGCCCTCCGGAAATTGAAATGATTACATTACATCAAAGGCTCTAAGCCCAGAACCGGGTGACCCTTCTCGGTCAGCCAGCTGATCAGTTCTTCTGCATCGCAGGTAACGGTCTCGTCTGCCACCATATCGGTGAAGTTTTCAATGCCGTAGAGTTCCATAGCGGTCTTATTCAGGCGCTCAGCCACATCGTCCTTCAGTTCCTTGGGCATCCAAACGATTCTCTGGATACCGCCTTCTGCTGCCAGGAACTTCTTGGAAGCAATAAAGTGACGGCCGTGGCCCATAAAGCCGGGAGTCTGCACACCACCGCCGGTGCAGGATGCCAGTTCACCGAAGGTCATACCGGCAGGGGTCATACCCTTATATTCCCGGTTGACCACGATAACACCGGAGGACACAGCCTCGATACCGCAGATACATTCGAAGCAGCCGCAGGAGGTCATCGGATCTTCCAGGATGGAGTAGAGGGTAACATTTTCCACTGCGCCGTGGGTTGCCTCGTTGATCATCCGGTTAACTTCCTCGTAACGGCCGGTACGCTCGTCGATCAGGCCCTTCTTCTCGATGGGCTGGCAAGGACCGTTGGGATCCAGCTCGTTGGTAGCCTTGGCATCCAGCCAGGAAACAGCGCCGCACAGACCCAAACGCTCGGGGGTAACCACGCAGCAGTGGGCAGGTGCGAAGGACTGGCAGAGAATACAGGTGTAATAGCGGTCAACAGCCTCGTCGGTCATAGATGCCAGACGGTCATCTCTCTGGGCATAACGGGGCATTGCCACCTCATCGCGGAACTTGGCAGCTTCAGCAGCGTCGGTGATCAGGGTGATCTGGCACTTGTCCACGACAGCGTCGAACTCGTCCATGATCATGGTGTAGAGGACTTCGCCGAAGTGCTTCACAGTCAGACCGGCTTCAAAAGCGGCATTGGAAACACGGATGCGAACCTGGTTGCGCTGACCGGTGTGCATAACGCCTTCCATGTAGTTGAGCCAGGTGTGGAACTTACGCTCGATGACGGACTCGAAGTCCACCTGCATCTTGCGGCCGGCGACTTCCACGTAAGTAGCCAGAGCCAGTTCCTTGGACTCATCAAAGTCGGGGCCAATGACGGTGATCTTATGATCCTCCACCTCAGCCATGTCCTTCATCAGGACCAGCTCTGCGGTGGGGTTCTTGCTGGACCACATCTCGTT
>JAZUSG010000090.1:0-3038 GCA_045606605.1 Faecousia sp. | reverse complement strand
GAGAAGACCCCCGCACCAGCATTAAAATCAGCATCGCGAAAAACGGGTTGGCAAAAGAAAGGACGGTATAGAGTCGTTGTGTATTTTTGTTCTCTGGTGTAAGCATAGTTACCTCCCTTTCTGAAATAGCACCATATATTTTATCATATTATGGTTTCCCGGTAAAGGGATAATCGTATATAATTTAGGAAATATTTATATTTTCTCGCAGATTAAGATAACCAGCATTTAAAGTCTTGGTTGCGATGTGCGGTATGTTTGCTCCAAAAGTTGACAATCGTTGAAATTTTCAAAAATTGTCAGAATTTCAATGAGAACATCGACATTTTGTGTTGACTGTGCGCCTTTAAGAAACTATAATAAGCTTAACAAAATTTTCTGGGAGGAAAAGACTATGTTAAAATTTAATCGCGCAAAATTGCGGGATAAGATCTATGCCTGCTGGATGGGCAAAAACATCGGCGGCACGATTGGCGCGCCTTATGAAACGCAGACAAAGATCAATGATTGCGCAGGTTTTACCACGAAACCTGGCGAAGTTTTGCCCAATGACGACCTTGACCTGCAGCTGATTTGGCTGAAGGCAATGGAAGATTTAGGCCCTGAGGGCGTCAATGCGCAAGTTTTGGGCGAATATTGGCTGTCCTATATCGGACCCCACTGGAATGAATACGGTGTCTGCAAGAGCAATATGCATGCCGGCTTGCCCGCACCTATGAGCGGCGAATATAATAACCTGACCTGGAAGCACTCGAACGGCGCTTGGATCCGCACAGAGATCTGGGCATCCCTGTATCCCGGCTATGTGGAGAAGGCAATTGAATATGCCTTTGCCGATGCCAGTGTTGACCACGGATTTGGTGAAGGTTCCTACGCAGCTATTTTCGTGGCAGCTTTGGAAAGCGCAGCCTTTATCTTCAGCGATATTGAAACGCTGTTGAAAATTGGTTTGTCTAAAATCCCGGCAGATTGCCGTGTTGCCCGTAGTGTTAACATTGCAATCGATGCCTACCACAGCGGTAAAACCTGGCAGGAAGCTCGTGAGTTGCTGGTAGAGGAGAGCAAAGATATTGGCTGGTTCCAAGCTCCTGCGAATGTTGGTTTCGTTGTCATTGGCCTGCTTTACGGTGAAGGTGATTTCAAAAAGTCCCTTCTTCGTGCGGTGAATTGTGGCGACGATACGGATTGCACTGCGGCTACTGTCGGTTCGATTCTTGGCATCATTGGCGGTACTGCCGGACTGCCTGCGGATTGGACGGAATACCTGGGCGATACCATTAACCAGATGTGTCTGCTCAATGGCCATGGCACTTACCCCAAGACCATTGGCGAACTGACGGATGCAGTTATGAATATGCATGCTGTTACTCTGTACGTACCCTTCAATAAGTTCGATTACCATGAATTCTACTGCAACGTAGCCGTTCACGAGGGTGAAGATGATTTCGAGGGTCTGAAGCCGGAAGACTTCTATGGCAGAAGATTTGTGAACCGGAACTTCGGTCAGGCGGAATACTGCGTCTACGCCAAGGCTACCTTTGTTGAGGCTAAGGTCGAACTGTTGAGCGCTCCTGAAATTACAGCCGGCGGCACATTGAAGGTGCGTGTAACCGGTAAGCTGCGTGGTGAGATTGGCCATCAGCACTGCACGATCAACTGGTATCTGCCGGAAGGCTGGACAGTATCCGGCTTAAGGGATATTCATATGCACAGATGGGAGCAGAACAAAGAACCCTGCAATGTCCGTGAGTTTGTGATCACTGCCGGTGAAAAAGTAGACGGTATGAACCACGTGGTTGTTGAACTGCAGCAGATCGGCCGCGCAGAAAGTGCTTTCGCCGCATTCAATATTATGGGTTAATACATCTAATAAATTGCATAAACGATACAAAAGGCACACCGAACCTTTGGGTTTCGGTGTGCCTTTTTATAAATTTTAATATGTGAACAGGAGATAATGCGAGGGTGTTTTGGAAAAGTATCAGAAACTTTGCTGATTTCAAATCCGTTCGACAAATTGGAATTTGGCGGGGATGCCCCCGCGGGCAATGCGTGCCCGGTGCAGTGGGTTTCGTTACTGCCCTGACCCGCTCGGTATCGTTACTGCGGAGCAGTTAGACAAATTGGAATTTGGCGGTGTGGTTGTTTCGTTTTGTTACAATATCTTAAATTAGAATAAAGACTTATTATGTTCCATATATGCAATAATATTGGCTAAACCGTGCTCGAAAGACAAATATTGTTTGTCTTCTGTTTTAACTTCTGCAACATAATAGAAATATCCATCCATATAAATCCATGTAGAACATCTTAGGGTGATGCTGTCCCCTTGGTCTATATCCTTATTTCTAAAAAAATCAATAAGAATATCACAGTTTTTACCGATAACTTTTAATGCAATTTTTTCATTATTCTTTTCAGAAGCATCAAAAGCGGTTTTATCCTCTGTTTTTACATAAAGGATTAGATTATCATCGGATTCGGTATAGGATACGAATGTTGCATCAACAGTATGATAATTGTTTTCGTCACGTAGATGCTCGCGCATTATTTGATTGTAACCATTACAACCACTCAAGGTAAATATAAGCGAAATAACAAATAATGCAGATACTATTCTTTTCATACTGTTACTCCTTTTCATTTTTGTTTTGACGACCTGTAGCAAATCAAATTCAAGTTTGGTTAACTGGCGCTTACGGCGCCTAAGGCTCCCTTGTGTAAAGGGAGCTGTCAAAAATCTTCTGATTTTTGACTGAGGGATTGTTACTGCAGTACGATTTCGCATAAGTTTTGCAATAGAACGAGTGCCTACCGCACAATCCCTCCGTCACGGCTTCGCCGTGCCACCTCCCTTACACAAGGGAGGCTTTGGTGCGGTGCATCAATTAGAAAAATTCAAGTTTATCTGGCAGTCTTACAAGCCGCATCGTAGGGGCGCACTGTGTGCGCCCGCGGGCGGACACGGACCGCCCCTACATATTCTTTCGGAAGCTATTCGACAAATTCAAGTTTGTCGAATTCCACGCGCCGAGCGG
>JAZUSG010000089.1:0-13006 GCA_045606605.1 Faecousia sp. | reverse complement strand
TCCAGCTGGTATTCTGAAGAAAGCAGCAGCGCCCTGTCATTTTCATGACAGTGCGCTGTTTGTTTTTATTAGATCGTACGGGTCCAGGCTGTTACCAGCAGACCGGGGATCATCCACAGAAGCTGATACAGGAACATATTGGCCGGTGTGATCAGCTGCAGCGCGCCCAGCACCACCAGCAGCACCATAATGGCAAGGCCGATGGCGCCGCCAACAATGTGCAGGACTGTGCCCATACGGCTGGCATTTCGCAGCGCCCGGGCGCCGGTTACGCCAAACGCCAAAGGCGCAAGGCCCAATGCAGTAGTAAGCAGCAGCGTCTGGGCATCCCTTTCCAGCTCCTTCTGCCGCAGCTGCTCACGCACCCCATAATCCGGCAGCAGGAAACGCTTGGGTTTTATGCCAAACCGGTTGCGCAAGAATCCATGGGTCAGCATAAAGTCGTCGGAGACCAGCGCACACTCCAAATCTTTGTAGTTACTCAGCGTGGTAAGACCGGCGGTAACTGCCTGGTTCTTTTCGTAGTTAACGGCAAACAGTCCGCAGAGCTCGCCGCCGATGGCTACATAAATGGCATAGCCCACCTTAGCGCTTTCCGGCACTTCCACTTCCATATCCTTCATAAAGGAGGCAGAGCCCAAAAGAACCGTTTCCTCCTCAACCACACCGGAAACACCGCCGTTCTCATAGTGCGCCAGCCCATAGGCATCAAAATGTCTGCCGTTATGGGCATCTAAGATCTGGGCAAACAAGCCCATCAGGCCGCTGCCCTCTGCCTCGATCACCGCGGCAGCATAGGCTACTACCTGCTCCGGCTCCCGGCTGCCAAAATACTTGACACCGTTGAGTCGCACAGATTCTGCCGGGTACATATCTGCAAAAGTCAGCGGGAATACGGTCTTACCGCAGACCCCCTCAACGCCCTGCCAGCCGCACAGTACTGTTCCCAAGCGGTGTAATCTCCGCTCCAGTATCCACGCAGGACGGCTATGGCAAACAAAGGCCGTTGCCGGCATCGCCGCCAGGAGAGATACCGCCGCTACCTGTGTGCCGGCGGAAAAACCACGTATCACACCGGCCGCCACGCCAATGGCAAGGGCAATACAGGTGGCCACAAAGCTATAAGTATGCAGGGTCTTTTCCGGCTTGCAGGCGGAAGTGTAGTGGTCCATAAAGTCCTCTACCTGGCCCTCTTTGCGCAGAAGACCGGCCTTACCGTCCAAATAATCCGGATAGGCTGCTATGGCATCCAGGCGGGTAGCTTTGCGCATTGTGTCCAGTTGGGACATTTCCCGGTTGCGGCGCTGATAGGCGCTCCACAGGGACATAGTAACCTGCAGGCTAAAGGCTGCGCAGCAGGGTACGCGGATCTGCTTTAAGCACACCACACCGTCAATACAGCATACCAGGAAGGTGATCACCAGCATGGTGTTAATAGAAAACTTCTTTTTCCCTAATTCGGCAAAGCCTTCAATCAGCTGGTAGCTGCCCAAAAGCGCAGAGATCAGCAAGGACAAAAACTGTCCAAATACCAACAGACGCATCCGGTCTTCCTGCACGGCTCCAAAGGCATACATCACCGTGGATGCAGCACAGATCAGCGCCACCAACAGGCTTACAAAGATTGCCGTCTGCAGCTTGCCTATGCCTCTTTCCGAAAGCTCATAATATCGTTTTTCCGGGCCGGCCACCAGCTTGCTCTTAAGCTCCCGCAGACGGGAACGGGGGAACTGAATAGGCTGGGGTGGAACATACTCGCCAATAGGCTGCTCATACTCCGGCTCCCAATTCTCAGAAAAGGGTTCTCTGTGGATGGTGTCACCCTTTTCCCAATCCTCCGGGAAAATGCCCGCAAGGATGGTATCCCCCGGCTCCCAGATTTTATCCTCGTCGGTTTCTTCCGCGCGCACCTTCTGCGCCCGTTCCAGCAGGTCATCGCCCAGTACATCCAGCCGAATGGTATCACCGGCCAAAGCCTCTTCCATTTGCTGGGGATGCACCGGTTCCATCCGCCGGGTGGCCTGCAGATCCTCCGGCTGCTCCCACTTAGGAGCGGGCCAGGGCAGGTCCTCCAGTTCCTCGGTCTCCTCCGGTGCTTCCGGAACGACCGGCGCTTCCGGCTCTTCTACCGGTTCTATTTCTTCCACAACCGGCTCTGCAAGCTCCTCTTTTGGTTCTTCCCGCCTGGGTGTGCCGCCAAACTCTTTTATAATATCTTCCAGGTCCAGTTCCTGACGCTCTTTTTCATCCATACCTTACCTCCGCTGGCGCACCGCTTCATACAATAAAATCGACGCGGCCGCCGAAGCATTCAACGATGAGATCTGTCCTTTCATAGGGATGTGCACCAGCATATCGCAGTTTTTCCGCACCAGCTGACTCATACCCTCTCCCTCGCTGCCGATCACAATGGCAGTCGGTCCGGTCAGATCCGCCTGGTACATAGGAACAGAACCCTCTGCCGCCGTACCAAAGATCCATACGCCCTTTTCCTTCAGCTGGGCGATGGTCTGATTGATATTGCTGACCTTTGCCACCTTCATATATTCCACCGCGCCGGCAGATGCCTTGGCAACGGTAGCCGTGAGACCTACGCTGCGGCGCTTGGGGATGACCACACCGTGGGCGCCGGCGCACTCAGCGGACCGCAAAATCGCGCCTAAATTGTGGGGATCGGACAGCTCGTCGCAAATCACCAGCAAGGGATTTTCACCCCGGTCCGCCGCTTCCTGCAAGATCTCATCCACTGTGGCATAGTCCCTTGCCGCCGCCAGGGCGATCACACCCTGGTGGGAATGGGTAAAGCTCATAAAATCCAGCTTTCTTCTATCCACCGGCACCACCACCGCCCCGGCCTCTTTTGCCTGGGCAGCCAAATGCTGCAGGGATCTGTCTGTATCGCCGGCAGCGATGAACACCTTATCAATGGTTCTGCCGCTGCGAAGGGCCTCGGTCAAAGCATTCCGGCCCTCCAGCTGGTTCTCATTTTCTTCTACCGGACGCGGCTCTTCCCTGCGCACAGGTTTTCCGCCATTTCTGCGGTAATTGTCTTTTTTATCGCCCACGATCCCATACCATCCTTTCTAATATTGAGAAAAGGTTATATTTTTTTCATTATAACAGATTTTTTCTCTGTTCACAACTGCATTTTTTGGAAGTTCCCCCTTTGTCTGCAGAAATTTACAGAAAGTTTACCGTGCATTTTCGTATCATTCATTGCGTATAACGAAAAAATATGATATGATTAAGAAAATTTACGCCCCCAAGGAGGCATATTATGGATCCCAACAACAATCAACCCCCGAAAAAGCCGGAGGATAAACGGCCAAAAAGCAGCGTATGGATCGCCATATTGGTATCGGTTGCTCTGGTTTTGCTGATCAGCGTTGTGTTTAACGCTGTGCGTAACAATAAATATACACAAACCACCTTCTCGGAATTTATGGCGGAAGCTACTGCAGATAACCTGTCCGAGGTGGAGATCCACCACGATCGGGTGCTGTATATGACCAAGGAAGAAGCCGCCAAGCCCGCTTCCCAGCAGAAGGCCTGTTATACAGGACTTCCCTACGGCGATATGCTGAGCCTGGCCAAAGAGCTGAACGCTATGGGCACATCGGTGAACGTCAAGATCGTGGAAGATAACTCCACCATTATGATGGTCCTCGGTTATATTCTGATGACCGGCGGTTTGTTCTTCCTCCTGCATATGTTCACCAAACGGATGGGCGACGGCGGTATGGGTGCTGTGGGCAAATCCGGCGCCAAGGTATATATGGAAAAGCAGACCGGTGTTACCTTCCGGGATGTGGCCGGACAGGACGAGGCCAAGGAAAGTCTTCAGGAGATCATCGACTTTCTCCATAACCCGCAGAAATACACCGAGATCGGCGCAAAGCTACCCAAGGGCGCGCTGCTGGTGGGCTCTCCCGGTACCGGCAAGACCTTGCTTGCCAAAGCAGTTGCCGGCGAAGCCAATGTACCCTTCTTCTCCATCTCCGGATCAGACTTTGAAGAGATGTTTGTAGGTGTGGGCGCCAGCCGTGTCCGTGACCTGTTCCGGCAGGCTTCCAAGGTAGCGCCCTGTATTATCTTTATTGATGAGATTGATGCGGTGGGCCATAAGCGTAATGACCGGCTGGGTTATAACGATCAGACCCTCAACTCCCTGCTGGGTGAGATCGACGGTTTTGACTCCTCCAAGGGTATCGTGATCCTGGCCGCTACCAACCGGCCGGAGATTTTGGATAAGGCCCTGCTGCGGGCAGGTCGCTTTGACCGGCAGATTGTGGTGGACCGTCCCAACCTGCAGGGCAGACTGGACACCCTGAAGGTCCATACCCGGAAGATCAAGCTGGGAGAGGATGTAGACCTGCAGAAGATCGCCCAGGCAACCGCCGGCGCTGTTGGCGCAGACCTTGCAAACCTGGTAAACGAAGCGGCTCTCCGGGCCGTACGAAAGGGTCGCAAAGCCGTTACCCAAGAGGATTTGCTGGTCTCCTTTGAAACGGTCATTGCCGGTACGGAGAAAAAGCACACCGTACTGTCCGACACAGAAAAGCGTTTGGTCGCTTATCACGAAGTGGGCCATGCCCTGGTCTCGGCGCTGGAGAAGGATGCCGCGCCTGTTACCAAAATCACCATTGTTCCCCACACCTCCGGCGCGCTGGGCTACACCTTGTATCTGCCTGAAGAAGAGAAATTCCTCTCTACGAAAGAAGAACTGCTGGCAGACCTGCGCTCTCTGCTGGGTGGTCGGGCGGCCGAACAGGTAGTATTTGGCACAATGACTACCGGCGCATCTAACGACATTCAAAAAGCTACCGCCACGGCAAAGCATATGGTCGCCCTCTACGGTATGAGCGAGGAGCTGGGTCTGATGGCACCGGCAGTGGTCCGCAATCAGTATTTAGACGGCCACTCCCAAATGGATTGCTCCGATCAAACTGCCGCCAAGGTAGACGTTGCGGTGCAGCAGCTGCTGGATAGCTGCTATGCGCAATCTAAAGACCTGCTGACTGCAAACCGCGCCCTGTTGGATGAGATCTCCGAATACCTGCTGGAAAAGGAAACCATCACCGGAGAAGAACTGATGGCATTTATCCGCGCCGACCAGCCCAAGGAGGAGACGGACACCGCGTCTGCTCCGGAAACGGATAACGACACCCCGGAAACCGACTGCGACACCCCGGCGGAAGAAGCCTGAATATCACGGAAAATTTCTCATAGCAAAAGCCTCTGCTAAAAAAGCAGAGGCTTTTTTGTATGCTTTGCACAAAGTATAAAAAAACCGAAAATTTTAGTTGACTTTCTACCATATCTGTGCCAATATATTGTGTAGATACGCTTCTCTGACACAATATATTGTGTTTATGAGTATCAAAGAGAGAAAGGACAGAGCTACATATGATTCACAGTATTATTAAACGTGATGGACGTGTTGTCCTCTACGATCAAAACAAGATCGCCGCCGCGATCTTAAAGGCACTGGAAGCCTCCGGCGACGGAAACGCAATGGATGCCGCCCGGGTTGCCAACGATGTGCAGCGGGAGCTGGAAGGCCTGTTTGTAGATCAGGCGCCCAACATCGAGGCTGTACAGGACTCCGTGGAACGGCAGCTGATGAACCACGGCTTCAATGCCGCCGCCAAGGCTTACATCCTCTACCGTGCCAATCGTACCCGCGCCAGAGAGGCCAACACCAATCTGATGAAGACCATCGATGAGATCACCAACATCGATGCCCGTATCAGCGATATGAAGCGGGATAATGCCAACATCGACGGCAACACCGCCATGGGCTCCATGCTGCAGATCGGCGCTGCCGGCGCAAAAGCCTATAATGAGATGTATCTGCTTCGCCCCGAGCACGCTAAGGCTTACCGGGAAGGCGACATTCACATCCACGATTTTGATTTCTACAGCCTGACCACCACCTGCTGCCAAACCGACATCATCAAGCTCTTTAAGGACGGCTTCTCCACCGGTCACGGCTATCTGCGGGAGCCCCAGAGCATTCAGAGCTACGCTGCCCTGGCTGCTATCGCCATTCAGTCCAATCAGAACGACCAGCACGGCGGTCAGTCCATCCCCAACTTTGACTATGGTATGGGCGAAGGCGTGGCCAAGACCTACCGCAAGGCCTTCGGTCGCCGTCTACGGGACGCTGTGGAAGATTATCTGGACCTGGACGATGCCTCCGAGACAGTTGCCGCTGTGATCGCCGATGCAGAAAAAGCCACCGGCGAAGTGGCAAAGCTGGTAAGCAGTGCCGCTTTCACCGATGCGATCGTGGCGGGTCTCGACAAGGCATACGGCATTGGCAAGGAAAAGGCTACAAAGTTGTTTGACCGCGCCACCGACCGCGCCTACAAGAAGACCGACCGGGATACCAAGCAGGCTATGGAAGGCTTTGTGCACAACCTGAATACCATGCACTCCCGCGCCGGTGCGCAGACTCCCTTCTCCTCCATCAACTACGGTACCGACACCTCCCCCGAGGGCCGTATGGTTATCCGGAACATCCTGCTGGCTCTCAACGACGGTATGGGCCACGGTGAAACCTGCATCTTCCCCATCCACATCTTCAAGGTTAAGGAAGGCGTCAACTACAACGAGACCGATCCCAACTACGATCTGTTCCGGCTGAGTATGCAGGTCAGCGCCAAGCGCCTGTTCCCCAACTACACCTTCCTGGATGCGCCCTACAACCTGCAGTACTACGTTCCCGGCCGTCCCGAGACGGAAGTGGCAACTATGGGCTGCCGTACCCGTGTTATGGGTAACGTTTACGATCCCACCCGGGAGATCTCTTACTCCCGCGGCAACCTGTCGTTTACCTCTATCAACCTGCCCCGTCTGGCGATCGAAAGCCAGGGCGATGAAAAGCTTTTCTACGAAAAACTGCAGGCCATGCTGGAGCTGGTTGCTCAGCAGCTATTAGACCGCTTCGAGATCCAGGCCAGCAAGCACATCTACAACTATCCGTTCCTGATGGGTCAGGGTGTATGGTTGGATTCCGACAAGCTGTCTATTAACGACGACCTGCGGGAAGTGCTGAAGCACGGCACATTGTCCATCGGTTTCATCGGCCTTGCGGAAACACTGACTGCCCTGTACGGTCAGCACCACGGTCAGAGTGAAGAGATGCAGGAAAAGGGCAAGGCTATCCTGGGCTTTATGCGAAAGTTCTGCGACGACAAGTCTCAGGAACTGAAGATGAACTTCTCCCTGCTGGGTACGCCCGCAGAAGGCCTGTCCGGCCGCTTCATCCGGATGGACCAGAAGCGCTACGGCAAGCTCCCCGGCATCACTGTCCGCGAATACTACACCAACTCCTTCCACGTTCCCGTATGGTTCCCCATTTCCGCATACGACAAGATCCGTCTGGAAGCCCCCTACCACGCCCTGTGTAACGCAGGCCACATCAGCTATGTGGAACTGGATGGCGACACCGCCCACAACGTGGAGGCCTTTGAGTCCATCGTCCGCTGTATGCACGATTTCGGCATCGGCTACGGCTCCATCAACCACCCGGTAGACCGGGATCCGGTCTGTGGCTACGTGGGTATCATCGGCGATGTTTGTCCCCGCTGCGGCCGCCGTGAGGGTGAGGAGATTCCCTTTGAAAGAATTGAAGAACTGAGAAAGAAGTATCCCAAAATGCCCGCATTCCAGGGCATCCAATAAACACTAACCTATACCCGTCATTCCGAGGGCAACTTATTGCCCGTGGGAATCCGTTCCTCTACCGGATATTACGGATTGCCACGCCTGCTGACGCAGGCTCGCAATGACGCGGAAATACACAATCCAAAAGGAGGATTTTACTATGACTATTAAGAGCACCAATGAGAAAATGGGTCAGGGCGTTGGCTTTGAGCGGATCCGCCGCATCACCGGCTACCTGGTTGGCACTATGGACAAGTGGAACGACGCAAAGCGCGCCGAGGAGCGGGATCGCGTCAAGCACAGCCTGAACAAAAATGCTTAATTTAGCAGGAATTCAAACCGATAGCATCGTGGACGGCCCGGGTATCCGCACCACCTTCTTCTGCCAGGGCTGTCCCCACCACTGCGAAGGCTGCCACAATCCGGAGACCTGGCCCTTTTCCGGGGGCACACCGATGGAAACGGAGCAGCTGGTGCAGCTGGTATGTGAAAATCCCCTGTGCCGGGGTGTAACCTTCTCCGGCGGCGAACCCTTTGCCCAAGCAGAAGGCTTTCTGGAACTGGCCAAAGCGCTTAAGGCCAAAGGCTACGAGGTGGCATCCTACTCCGGCTACACCTTCGAGCAGCTGCAAAACGGCACGGCTGCCCAAAAAGAGTTATTGCAAAATATCGACATTCTCATTGACGGGCTGTTTATTCAGGCGGAAAAGAGCCTGGAAACGCCCTTCCGGGGAAGTCGCAATCAGCGGATCTTAGATGTACCCAAGAGTTTACAGGCCGGCGCGCCTGTATGGGTAACATCCCCACGCTGGCTGGGTGAATATTAAAAAAGGTGCGTACCGAAAGGTACGCACCTTTTAATGCAACACAGAAAATACAATCGCTTCTAAAATTCAGTCATAAAAAATCGCCCCGGTTTTCCCGGAGCGATTTTTTTATTTAGCGAACATATTCGATGACGACGCGGCGGTTGGGCTCGGTGCCAACAGAATAGGTGGTGATGCGGTCCGTATCCTGCAGCGTTGCGTGGATCACGTGGCGCTCGTATGCATTCATCGGCTCCAGGGTGGTGCGGCGATGGGCCTTCAGCACCTGCTGTGCCTTCTTGACTGCGTAGCGGCGAAGAGAATCCTCCCGCTTTTGACGGTAGCTCTCTGCATCCACATTGATGCGGATATGGCCGTCAATGCCACGGTTGATGGTGTAGTTGGCAAGATGCTGCAGCGCATCCAGCGTATCGCCCCGACGGCCGATCAGGTAACCCAGATCCTCGCCGGTGAGCTCTACCATATAGGTGTTTTCTTCTGTATTCCAGGCGTGCGGTACAGCCTTGGAGCCCATATGCTCCAAAAGGCCCTTCAGGAACACTTCGATCTTCTCCTCAATAGAACCGGGCGCTGCGGGAGCATACTCCTTGGGAGCAGCAGGCGCTGCCTTGGGAGTCTCCGCCTTAGGTGCCTTCGGCTCCTTGGGGGTTTCTGCCTTTGCTGCCTTGGTGGTTTCTACCTTGGGCTGCTCAGGCTTGGGTTCTGCAGGCTTCTTGGCTGCAGGCGCTGCCTTGGGCTTGGAGCGGGATGCAGAGGACAGAGCCACCTTGGGTGCTTCCGGCTTGGGATCCGGCGCCTCATAGGTTACCTCTACCTTGGCAGGTGTTGCGCCGATGCCCAAAAAGCCCGGCTTTGCCTGCGCCAACACCTGAACAGAAACATTATCTCTGTCCAGGCCCAACTGGATAAGGGCATTTTCGATGGCTTCATCGATGGTTTTGCCCGTAGTAACGATGGTCTTTTCCATTGATTATTCCTCCGTATTTTCGGAAGCATACCGGTTGGGATCGTAATTACGGCCCTTGCAGTAAGGACGGGAGGGAATACCGGACATAACGGCAGGCTTTTCCTCTTCCTCAATTACAATACCCTTCTTTGCGGCATACTCCTTGGCAGCGACAGCCTTGGCAGCTTCCTGCTCTCTTTGCTGCTGCTGTTGCAGTTTTTTCTTGCTGGTATTGGTGGTGATGCCATCGGGGTTAGCGGCGCGGCGCTCTGCCCGCACACGCTCTTTTTCTGCCTCGATCGCCTCTTCCTCCATAGCCTTTGCCAGACGCGCAGCATCCTCAGCATCGTAGATCTTACGGTACTTTTTGGTCAGATACACGTCGGTTGCGGTGGTAACCAAACCCTGGATAAACCAGTAAAGGCTCAGCGCTGCGGGAATGGTAAAGCCGATCCACAGAGACATCAGCGGCATCATATACAGCATCATCTTGCCGCTCTGGTTGGCCTGGGAATTTTTGGCAGTTTCCTTATCCTCAACGCCCTTTTCGTCGGTTACCAGGGAGTTATTCATTCTCTGGTTGATGAGCATACTCAAAACCTGTCCGCCAGCGGACAGAACCGGCAGCAGGAATGCGCCGATGGTTGCCCAGTTCCAAACTTCCCATTTGAATACGTTGAAGGTGGGAATCGCGCCCAAGTCCACACCCAGGAAGGTGAAATTCAGGCCTTCCAACGTGGCAGGATTGGCAACGATGTCCTTCAGTTGCTCTGCAAACTGAGGGATCAGGGGCGCTGCGATCATCTGATCGTAGAAATTGTTCTTGCCGAATTCTCCGGGTATCGCCTCTTTGATGAGCTTAACGATCTGGTCAGCAACCTCTGCGCTCTCGTGGAGCATATAGGTGATGGGCTGCCGGACGACTGCATACAGGGGAAGCAGGATCAGCAAGGGAACTAAGCTCCACAGACAGCTGCCACCCATAGATACGCCCTCTTCCCGATACAGGGCATTGGTGGCTTCGTTGAGCTTTTGCTGGTCGCCTGCATACTTCTTCTGCAGAGCCTGCAGTTTGGGTGTCAGCCGGGACATCTTCATGGTGCTCTTCTTGCCCTTTGCCGTAACGGGGAGCAAAACGAGCTTCAGAATGATGGCAAAGATGATCAGTGCCAGGCCGTAATTGGAAGTCAGCTGATTGAGTAAAGACAGCAAATAACCAAAGGGAACCTGGATGATATCTGCCAACTTAAATGCAAGAATCATTGATTTTCCTCCTAAGGCACGGGGTCATAAAGGTCGCCCTTGTAGAAGGGATTGCAGCGCAAGATACGCTTGCAGGCTAAAAAGCCGCCTTTTATAACTCCATATTTTTGAATTGCTTCCAGTGCGTAAGCCGAACAGGTAGGTGTGAATCGGCAGCAGGCGGAACGATAGGGGGAGATATGCTTTTGATAAAAGCGGATCCATTTTAAAAGCAGGGTTTTCATTGGTGTTTCAGCACCCCCGCTTTTTCTGCCAGGGACAGATAGGCATGGGTCAGCTTTTGAAAATCTGCACCAACGCATCTGGTTCTGGCAACCACTACAATATCCCATCCGGACGAGAATCGGTCCTCATAGATCCGATAGATCTCCCGCAGACGGCGGCGCACCCGATTGCGGACCACTGCGTGTCCCAATTTTTTGCCCACGGTAATGCCCACCCGATTGGTGGCAGTGCGGTTCGGTCTTGCATAAAGCACAAGGAACCCATTGGCATGACCGGAGGTGGCATAAAGCCGCCGGAAGATATGATTCAGTTTTAGAGAAGTGGAAAATTTCATACGGTTTCCCCCTCAGGAAATCCTATGCTCATAGTGTTAATGGCCAAGGCGGTCTTGAGAAAATAGATTATCTCTATAACCCCATAAATCCAAGGCGGTCTTGAGAAAATGACTTGTCTCTTCCCAGTTAAACCCGGGCGGTCTTGAGAAAATAGATTATCTTTGATTTGGCGAGAGATTTTTTCGCAAGGCAAGCAACAGACCCGAAGGAATACTTTGTGTATTTCGAGGGGCTGCTGAGACGCATTGTGAAAAAAGATCCGACAAAGCAAGATAAGATGTTTTCGAAAGACCGCCAACAATAAAAAGGGAGCGGGGCGAATCGCCATTCGCCCCGCGTGGACTCCCATTTAGCTATGAGCGGTGGCCTGCTATGATTCAGCTACCAAGTTACACTCACGCAGACAGGACCTTACGGCCCTTGGCACGGCGGCGGGCAAGCACCTTGCGGCCGTTGGAAGTAGCCATTCTCTGCCGGAAACCGTGAACCTTAGAGCGATGACGGCGGCTGGGCTGGTAGGTACGCTTCATTTTTAGTACACCTCCTTGAAATCACAATATGCTCGACAGCCTGACGGCTGCAGCGAAACGGTACAATTGACCATACATGGTCATGCTATCATAGTATAACCGATGAATCCACCCAGGTCAACAACTTTTTTGCAAATCTCCCATTTTTTGTTGCCTTACTTCAGATGTTTCTCCTTTTGAAAGCTATGGGGCAGGAGCTCCGAGAGGGTATATACCGCAATCGCTCCATTCCCCTCTTCCAAATAAATGACAAAATCATCCCGGCAAAACTCCCGCATCACCTGCCGGCAAACGCCGCAAGGCGGGAATGTGTCGGTGCTTTCCGCTTCCATCCCGCCGCATACTGCGATGGCGGTAAACTCCCGGTGGCCGTCATAGACCGCCTTAAAAATTGCCGTGCGCTCTGCGCAGTTGGTGGGGCCATAGGCGGCATTTTCGATATTACAGCCCTGGTATACTGTTCCGTCGGCGCACAGAAGGGCCGCACCCACCTTGCAGCCGGAATAGGGCGCATAGGCGTGCTGCCGGGCCTCTTTGGCAAGGGTCATCAGTTCGCTGGGTGTCATCATATCCCATCCTTTCTAAGTGTGAAAAGGGCGTGTTAAACAACACGCCCTTTTTAACGGTTAATGCTTGGCTGCTGCTCTCTGCAGAAGCTTTACGATCTCCACTACGGGAATGACCAAAATTGCCAGTGCCAAAGCGATGCCGTATTCCATCCAACCGATGGGTGTAAAGCCGAACGCGCCTGCAATAAAGGGCACTTCGATCACCAGCGTGGTCAGCAGTAAACTTCCCAGCATAGCGGCCCACAGAACCTTATTGTGGCTCTTTAGGCTGAAGATGGACTTGCGCTGAGAGCGCAGATTGAAGGAGTGGAAGATCTCACACATACTCATCGCCAGGAATGCCATGGTCATACCGTGACCGGACTCACCGGCAGCGCGGAGCGCCGCAAACCATTCTCTTTTTGCCTGCAACGCCTCGTAAGACGAAAGGGTCACGCTAAACTCAAAGTAAGCACCGATCAGATAGGCAACCACGGTGATAATGGTTACTAAAACGCCCTGATAGATCACATCGAAGCCTAAGCCGCCGGCGAAAATGCCGTCCTTGGAATTTCTGGGCGGACGGTTCATAGTGTCGGGTTCTGCCTCTTCCATACCCAGCGCCAGCGCGGGGAAGCAGTCGGTAACCAGGTTAATAAAC
>JAZUSG010000088.1:0-2566 GCA_045606605.1 Faecousia sp. | reverse complement strand
TTTGTCTTCCTAAGACCGCTTGGCCTCCGACTTAACAGTCCACCGGACTGTTGCATTTAGATGGGTTCGAGTCCCATCTCTAATACCATACCAAAAGAAAAAAGCCATCCCGGTTGGGATGACTTTTTCTTCTGGTGGACGATATAGGACTCGAACCTATGACCTTCCGCACGTCAAGCGGATGCTCTAGCCAGCTGAGCTAATCGTCCAAAGGCAGGAGTCATTATAACGAAGAAACGGCCGTTTGTCAACCCTTTCGGCTAAAAAATGAAAGGAAATCCACTTGTGTAGCGGATTTCCTTTCATTTTCTATCACGATGCACGAAAAGGGCGGCATTTTTTAGCTGCATTCATCGCTATGCTTGCGCCTGAAAGTATTGCTGCATTTCCTTGGCAGCGGAAGACACCTCGAGCTTCAATTCCCGGGCGGACATCCGCAGCACACCGCTGCGCAGGGAACTGAGCTGCACCAGGCCGTCAGAGGTGGCCACCTTTACAGCGTAATTTTTGCCGATCTGATGAGTCAGCGCCTCAATATAGGCATCGGCGGTTTGGTTTTCCTTGGTATACACCACCTGGATATTGTGAAAGGCTTCTTTTTCGCCGGGATTGCCCTTGGCCTTGTAGCCGTCAAATACCAGCACCAGGCGGCATTTTTTAAACCCCGCATAGCTGGAGAGAATGTCGCACAGTCGCCGCCGTGCTGCATCCAGATCACCCTCTGCCAGCCGGGCCAGTTCCTCCCAGGCAAAGATGATATTATACCCGTCCACGATCAGGGCAGTATCCCGGGGAGGGCGAATGGTGATCTCCTCAGTGGCCGGGCGGTTTTCCGGCGCCCGATAGAGGGGGCGTTTCACCGGTCCGAACTCCCGTTCCATAATGGCCTCCAGCTCCTTATCGTCCAGCCGGATATTCTGGGTCAGCAGTACCGGCTGCTGGGGCACTTCCTGCCGATAGCCGCTTTCTAAGTGCATATATTGGGCCACTTCATTCCATTTTACCGTGAAACCTGCGCCGTGGCTGCAGAAGACGGAGTCTGGGGTGTTTTCCAGATCCGCTTCCGGATCGTACTGCAGCTGGGCCACCACCTGGTCGGTGTTGTGGCAGGGCGCGTAGCCGTGCAGGGTCAGCTGCAGCTGGCCTTGTCCCTGGGTGTAGGCGGCAACCTGGGTGGCGTAATCGCCGATCTCGGATGCGGGAACAAGTCCGGTGAGAGTACTGGTAGCAACACCGGTCTCCGGCGTCTCAAATTCCCCGCACATCGCCCGGATATCTGTAATGGCGCGGCCTACCTGGGGTGTGGGCACGGTGAGGATAAACCGATACCAAGGCTCCAGCAGCACCGATTCTGCCTGCATCAGACCCTGCCGGACGGCCCGGTAGGTTGCCTGCCGGAAGTCGCCGCCCTCGGTATGCTTGAGATGGGCCTTGCCCACCAGCAGCGTCAGCTTCATATCGGTAATGGGCGCACCGGTGAGTACACCCTTGTGCTGCTTTTCCGACAGATGGGACAGGATCAGCCGCTGATAGTGCATATCCAGCACATCGGGGGAGCAGATCGTGTCGATCATCAAACCACTGCCCCGGGGCAAGGGCTCTAAAAGGATATGGGCTTCCGCATAGTGGCGCAGAGGTTCAAAATGCCCCACACCCTCTACCGGCGCGGCAATGGTCTCCTTATAATAGATCCGCCGGTCATCTAAGCTAACATCCATACCGAACCGCTCCGCGATCACGCTGCGGAGCACCTCCTGCTGCACCTTTCCCATAATTTGCACATGGATCTGCTTGAGATGCTCGTCCCAGGTTAAATGCAGCTGAGGATCTTCTTCCTCCAGTTGCCGCAACTTGGGCAGGGCGGTGAGCACATCGCAGCCGGATGGCAGATTCAGCCGATAGGTCATCACCGGCTCTAACAGGGGCAGTTCTCCGGCAGCCTGCTGGCCAAGACCTTGGCCGGCATAGGTTTCGGTGAGACCGGTAACGGCGCAAAGCTGACCGGCAGAGACAGTCTCCGCAGGGGTGAATTTATCGCCGCTATATAGCCGAAGCTGCACGGCTTTTTCCGACAGAACATCTCCGTTTCGGTTTACATAACCTATTCCATCCCGGGCGCTTAGCTGCCCGCCGGTGATCTTCATCCAGGTGAGCCGGGCGCCTTGAGGGTCTCGGGAGATCTTATAGATCTGCGCGCCGAAGTTTTCATAGTAAGCGGGGGTGGGAATGTAGCGGTTGAGCACTTCCAGCAGCCGGTCTACACCCTCTAATTTTAGTCCCGAGCCGAAGCAGCAGGGGAACAGCATCCGTTTTGCGATCAACTCCTGAACAGAGGAATCGGTCAGTTCGCCGGTCTCCAAATAGGTGTTAAGCAGCTGCTCATCGCACAGGGCGGCAGCCTCGTAGATCTGAGATTGGGGCGCAGTAAAATCCACACAACCGGGGGAGAGTTTCTGCTGCAGCTGGGTCAGTAATTCTTCCTTGCTCTTACCGGGCAGGTCCATTTTGCTGATAAAGAGCACGGTAGGCACATGGTACCGGGCCAGCAGCTCCCACAGAGTCAGCG
>JAZUSG010000087.1:0-3042 GCA_045606605.1 Faecousia sp. | reverse complement strand
CGTACGAGGATTTTTGTTGAGGGGGAGGACGGATTCGCTTCGCTGCGGCGAAGCCACGGCGGGTGCGACAGTCCACCGGACTGTCGCTAAGAGCCGCCTTTCGAGTCCGTCTCCAAAGGCAAAAAGGCCAACACCAAAAGGTGTTGGACTTTTTGTGGTGGGGGAGGACGGATTCGAACCATCGAAGCGATACGCAGCAGATTTACAGTCTGTCCCCTTTGGCCACTCGGGAACTCCCCCATATGAAAACGTCTGATCAATGAGCCTGTCTGGAGCCGGTAGACGGACTCGTCAAAGAATGTAAGGCTCCGTCAAGCCGTCGCCGTCAACAGTCCACCGGGCTGTTGGATTAAATTATTCGAGTCATTTAATTCCAAGCTCCGTTTGGAGCCGGTAGACGGACTCGAACCCCCGACCTGCTGATTACAAATCAGCTGCTCTACCAACTGAGCTATACCGGCGGCTCAAACAGAACGTGTTTATTATAGCCACGTTGCTATGTTTTGTCAAGCACTTTTTCCCATATTCCGAAAACAAATTACAAGCATTATTAAAATCGTAAAAAGTTCGTAAATTCATTGCAATTATTCTTGTTATTCTTTACCTATTGTGGTAAACTAAAGAAAATTTAATTTTGGAGGCGTAACGTGTTTAAACGCAGTCTATCGGAAATATTTACATTTTGCAAACCGGTTTTTAAATATATTTTTAGCTTCCTCTTGATGTTTTCCGCCTTTTTCCTTGTGGAGGTGGTTATATTTCTTCTGCTGAAGCCTGCAGATATAACCGGATTAAACTTTGGTCTGTTGTGGGCGGGTATGCTCGCCGGTATCATTTTATGTTTGCCCAGGCTTGCAGGCCGCATTACTTTTGGCATTTTGTATTTTGTGATACTTCTATGGGGTTTGGCTCAGGTTGGATATTACCAGGTATTCGGTAAGATGATGTGGTTTTCCACCATCGGTTACGCCGGTGAAGGTGCAGCATTTCTTGGGGATGTCATCTCCTACTTTCCATTCTTCTGGTGGGTTTGTCTAATCTGTATGATTGCCCTTGGTGTGCTGATCTTATGGAAATACCCAAACCTACCTAAAAAGCGGTGGATCGCAAAATGTGTATACCTTGTGCTGAGCATTGGTTTCCTGTTTGGTCTTACGCAGTATCCGAAAGCAATTTTTGAGCAAGACAAAGAGATTTGGGGCACCGGCACAGAGTATGCCCAATCCTCCTCTTACCGGGCTGCTTATAAAACAATGTTCGATGCCAAGCGGGTCTATGATTTTACCGGTATTTATCAACTTACTATGCGGGATATCTGGGTCAATGAACTCTATCCCCTTACCCCAAGCTATAAAGCAACTTTGGCCGACCAACGCAAAACCATTGATGCGTATTTCGCCAAACACGATAATTCTGCAGAAAATGAAATGACCGGCATCTTCGAAGGCAAGAATGTGATTATGGTGCTGATGGAATCTATGGACGATTGGATGATCACCAAGGAAGATACACCTACCATCCAACGGCTTATGAATGAAGGCATCAATTTTACCAATTTCTACACACCCGGTTTCGGCAGTGCGCGTACGCTGAACTCGGAATTTTGTATGAATACCGGTATTTATTTACCCACCACAGGCAATTATGTCTTTGACTACGTCACCAACAGCTATAAGCAGTCCATCGCCTCGCAGATGACTGCTAATGGTTATTCCAGCCTTGTTTTTCACTATAATGACCCTAATTTTTACAGCCGCGGTGTATTCGAACCGGCGATGGGTTATGAACGTTACGTTTGCTATGCAGATTACGCGGAAGGCGCTGACGCAGATGAGATTTCAAAAATACTCCGGAACGAAGAATACCTGTTTGATCAGGAAGATATCTGTAATCTGTTCTTCCGGGATGGACAAACCTTTAACACAATCATTACGCGATCTGCCCATTTAAGTTACAAATACAACGAGGAACTCAGCCGTTACGCTCTCAGATTACTTCCGCGCTATCGAGGTCTTTACGGAAGTGAGGAAGAGGATTGCGCACGCGTAAAAGCAAGACTTGTAGACAATATGTTCTCACGGCTTTTGAGAGAACTAAACAAACGTGGAGAACTGGAAAACACGGTTATTATTGCTATGACCGACCACTACACATATGGCTACAAGAATATGGAAGAGCTATATGCCCATTCCGGTGTTAACTGCGACCTACTTTTAGAAAAAACCCCTTGCTTTGTATGGTCTGCTGACTGTACACCAACTGAAGTCACGAAAGCCTTGAATACTTCTGATTTTCTTCCCACTATGTTGAATCTTTTGGGAATTGATTCTCCCTATTCCTATCTGGGAAAGGATGCATTTGACCCCGATTATTCAGGTTATGTGCTATTCCCAGACGGCAGTTGGATCCGTGATGGCGTTGCCTGGCAAAACGGAACGATTCTGATGAATGAAAAGAATCGAACTGTTGCCCAAGAGGAAATCGATGAAATGGCAATTCTCTCCGAAGAATACCGTATGATCAGCAATCTCCTACTCACCTGCGATTATTACCGCTAAAGAATAACCGGTGTGTTTAGACACACCGGTTATTTTTATGGATTGATAAGAACAGTTTCTCCAACTTCAGGGATAAATAGTTTTATCTTGCCTGCGCAGATTGCATTGGATTCCACACTATTCCAAAGCTGATAGGGGTCCTCTCCCCTGTTTGGCAAATGCACCAAGATAATGTGATCTGTCAGGCTGTTGGATAAGTCCCACGCGGATTTTGTATTTGCATAGGCATAGGGTGCGATCAAAACATCCGGTCGAGGTAAGCCATTTAAATCCCGCCACTGCAGCGGAGCGGCATCTCCGGTAAACCAAACACATTTACTGCCTTCGATCACATAACTTACATGGCACAGACCCGGCTCTACCCTGCCTATATGGCGGGTTGATACCGGTGTGATCCTAACATCCCCCACTTGAACCGCGCCTAAATACAGGGACTCCGGCCCATAAATGGGCCGGAGATTCTGTTTGCGGTATGGGAGAAGCA
>JAZUSG010000086.1:0-7115 GCA_045606605.1 Faecousia sp. | reverse complement strand
CCGTGGGACGGTATTCCCGATCGTCTTTCGGATTCTGTGTTTCAGACCCTGAAGGAAGTCGGCGTAAACCGCATATTCGGTTTCGGATTGGACGATCGACCGGAAACTATAGAACGCACCTTCCAGCAGTGCGAAAAATTTAAGATCGGCTATCTGCCTTGCGTACAGGCTTTCAGGGAGTATACCCGTATCCTGCCCGGAGAGAATGGAGAAAAGCCATGGGATGCAATGACGGCAGAGGAAAAGGCTGCGCTGGATGAATGCTTCGTTCAGCAGATCCGCCCCTATGCTTCCCGGCCGGCATTTGCAGGTATCATCTTCTGCGACGAGGTCGGCTATTTGTCATTCCCTGGTGTTGCCCACGCAAAGCGCGTTTTCGATCAGAACTTTCCGGGTCGGGAGTTCCATGCCAATTTTCTCTCCTACTCCCTCAATGATGAGATTTTTTGGGGCGGTACGGAGTTTCAAGGACGGCCCGGTGCATTGGCTGCGATGGAGTTGCCTTTCTCTCTGACCGGTGAATTGAAAATCGCATTTGAAAACCGATACAATTTTTATGACCGCCTGGTTGAGGGCTTGCTCAGTAAAGCACATTTTGAAATACTCTCTCAGGACAGATATCCCTATGAGGATGTTTGGCCCACAGTTCCCACCGCGGTGCATAAGGCGCTGTTTGAGCTCAATGCCTATTTTAAGCTGAAAAGTATGAAATACGGAAGCTGCTTTTTCAACTTTATGCAGATAGGTCATTGGTTCAAAGCAGGCAGAAAGATGCCGTTTGGGGAGATGGCATTGCAGGTCAATGTTACCATTGCCTACGGTGCAGCCGGCTTCGGCTGGTTCCCCGGACTTTATCCTTTGGATTGGCGCAATGATGACAATATGGAGGGAAAGGACGGCGGTGCGGCATTCATAGATTTGAACGGCAATCCCACGCAGTATGTTTCCTGGGTAAAAACGCTGAACGATTTTATGAAGCCCTTCGCCGAGGACCTTTTGCATAGTGAGCTGCTGGGCGTGACAGACTACGGTATTTATGATAATGGCTTTGACTGGGAAACTGCGAAAACGCTACCTGATTCAGAGTGCATCTATCACGGAGAGCTTCCGGATATGCTGCGGTATACCGAGCCGGGAATCATGGTTCAGTGCAGCAATCAGATTATGGTAGCCACTTTTATCAATGAGGGGAAAAAGCGGTATTATGTGGTAAACCTTTCCAGTGTGTACGACAATACGTTGAAGCTTACATTGCCGGGCAGTGAATACACGGTGCAGGAAATGGACAGCACATATTCTTCAGGAAGTGTGATCGAAACAACCTTAAAACCCGGTTGTGCCCTGTTTATTAAAGAAAATTGAGGAAAAGACTATGAAAAAATTACATTTAATTTGTAATTCTCATATTGACACGATTTGGCAGTGGGAATGGGCAGAGGGAATGTCTGCAACCTTATCCACTTTTCAGAGCGCTGCCAACCTGATGGAAAAGCATGATTACATATTCTGTCATGGTGAGTCCAGCATTTATGAATATACGGAAAAGTATGCCCCGGAGCTGTTTCGGAAGATCCAGCAGCTTGTAAAAGAGAATAAGTGGCATGTTTCCGGTGGCTGGTATCTGCAGCCTGACTGCCTGCTGGGACACGGAGAAAGCTATATCCGGCAGATTCGCGCAGGTATGGGATTCTTCCGCAGCAGATTCGGTGAGGAGAATCTGCCCAAGACTGCGGTGTGCTTTGACGCCTTCGGTCATAGCCGGGGCCTGGTGCAGATCGTGAAAAAGTGTGGTCAGGACAATTATATTTTTATGCGACCCTTCAGCAAGCATATTTGGCTTCAGCTGGAGCTTCCCAGTGAGTATTTTTATTGGAAGGGCTATGACGGAAGCCAAATCAAGGCATTTCGGGGAACAGAGTATAGTTCTACCTTGGGCAAGGCGACAGAGAAAATCTGCAAAGATATGGATCGGCTGCAGGATTATGAAGAAACTGTATCCCTTTGGGGCGTAGGCAACCATGGCGGCGGTCCTTCCCATAAGGATTTGACAGATATCGAGAATCTGATGAAGCGGTCCGATGTGGAGATCATCCATTCTACGCCTGATACTTTCTTTTCGGAAAATGAGCCCGCTGCTGTGTGGGAGCGGTCACTGATCTCCTGTATGCCCGGCTGCTACACATCCATGACCGGATTGAAGCAGATTTACCGGGAAATGGAAAGAGAACAATTCCTCACGGAGAAAATGCGCTCCGCAGCCGCCCTGCGGGGCATCTGCGAGTATCCTGCCGATACGATGCGAGAGGTGACGGAGGATGTGCTCACTGTTATGTTCCACGATGTGCTTGCCGGTACCGTGATCAAGGCAGGAGAGGATAACTCCCTGCGCTACATCAATCACGGCTTGAAAGAGCTGGAACGGTTGAAGCTGGAAGCATTTTTCGGTATGGTGAAGGGTCAGCGTGTGGCAGAGGAAAACACCTATCCCATTTTTGTGTTCAATCCCAAGCCTTATGCTGATGAGCAGTTTGTGGAATGTGAGCTGTCTATTGTGCCTACGGAATATTTTGACAACGAGTACTCCAACCTGCGAATTTTTGATGAGGACGGAAACCCTGTATCCTGCCAAACTATCAAAGAAGCCAGCAACATCAGCATTGACTGGCGCAAGAAGGTGATCTTCAGGGCAAAGCTGAAGCCTTTGGATATTACACGATTCACGGCCAAAACTGTGGTAGAGCCTAAGCCTGTGTATCCTTACGGTGAGGATATCACCTTTGATAACGGCGTGAAGAAGCTACGGATTTCTAAAGAAACCGGACTCATAGAAAGCTATGAGGTAAACGGCAAGGAGTATGCCCACGGGGATCTATTCCGGCTGGTTTCCTATGACGATACGGCAGACCCCTGGGCCATGTCCCCGGAGGAGCTGCAAAACGGTATTGGCAAGAATCCTGTACCCTTTACCATGCTGAAGGAAGGCGATGGCGTATTCCGGGGGCTGCACTCTCTGGAAATCACGGAGGATGGCCCGATCTACCTGGCGGCTGAAGCATTTTTCGCCAGCGGACTGACCAGAGCCAGAATCGGCTACAAAATCTACAAAGAGGGTTCTGTTGTGGATGTGAATGTGGATCTGTTCCCTGCAGAAACCGATAAGTGCATCAAGCTGCATATTCCGGTGCAAGCAGAAAGCTACATCGGACAGCAGGTATTTGGCACAGAAGCACTTTATATGGATGGCAGAGAATGTGTAGCACATGACTTTGTAGCGATGAAAAACGGTGAGGATTATTTGCAGGTGTTGACACCGGATTCTTACGGATCCTCCTACCGGGACGGTACTGCACGGCTGACGCTTTTGCGTAATGTGACCTACGTTGCCCATCCCGTGACGGACAGACCCCTGACAAGGGACAATATTTTCCTGCCCAAGTGCGACCAGGGACAAAGAAGTTACCGCCTGCGTCTGCAGCCGGCAAAAGAAAATCAGCTGCAAAAGAATGCAGACCTGTTTGCAGAAAAACCCTTTGCCATGAACATCTTCCCCACAGTGGACACAAAGTCCGGCTGGGATTATGAGATTTCTCATACTAATCCGGATATTGCGCTGGTGACCATGTTCCGCGCAACAGAAACCGACGGATACTTGCTCCGTTTGCAGAACAATACCTCCCGGGAGGCACAGACCACCTTGCGCTGCGGCAATGCGGAGAAGACACTGTCTTTTGGAAAGTATGAAGTAAAGACTGTTCGCCTGCAGGGCGACCGGATAGAAGAAATTGATATGTTCTTGATTTAAGGAGGCAATTATGAAAAAAGTTGTAATTAGAGCGATGTCCTTGCTGATAGTAGCTGTACTGCTGTGCCTGCCTCTGGCCGGCTGCGGCGGTGGACAGGATGCGGAGCATGCAGGCAAGGAAGTAATCACGGTTTCTTATTACACCGGTGAATTCGGTGACGACTGGATCAAAGACCTGGCAGAGCAGTGGAATGCCACCAACGACAAGTATTATGTGAAGCCTAAGGGAAATCTGAATTTGTCCAATGTGATCGTTGCAGATATTAAGTCCGGCACAAACAACGATATCATTATCGCAGAGGACTGCAATTTCGGCACGATTTTTGACGGCAATTATCTGGAAAGTCTGAATGATTTACTGACCGCAATTCCGGATGGCGATAGCATTGCCATCGGCGATAAGATTATGAACAAGGATACATGGATGGAAATGTCTACAAAGAATGGCGTTACCTACATGGTTCCTTACAATATCAGCCCCACCGGTCTGATTTTTGACTATGACCGTTTTGTGGCTAATGGCTGGCTTTTTGACAAAGACGGCAAGCTGGGCGGCAGCAATGGTATTCATCCCGGCAAGGACGGTGTGGAAGGTACCTATGATGATGGTCAGCCTCAGAATATGGATCAGTTCAAAGCTATGTGCGAAAAGATCCGTAACAGCGGCACAGAAGTATTTCTGTACATGGGCGCAAAGAATCCGGAGTATGTGAGTAGTGTGGGCTACGCATACCTTGCCGGTTATTTGGGAGAGGAAGGCTTCCGCACCTTCTATCAGCACGATTCAAAGGGCGCTGAGGTGGAGCTGTACGATGGCAGAAAAACGGTTATTACCATCGAAAACGGCTATGAGACCTTCCAGATGAAGGGCGTGGACGAAATGGGGCGGTTCATCAGTGAGTATCTGGGCAACCGCAACTATGTGAGCGATGCAACCCTCAATGATGTGGCCCTGACTGTGGATGCTTCCCATACCCAGTTCCTGACCGCCGGCGGCCCTGCATTTATTGTAGAGGGCAACTGGTTTGAAAACGGTTCCCGGCACCTGATTGACAGCATGCAGAACTACGACCCGGATGCCAAGGCATACGGCGAGGCGAACTACCGCTATATGCTGATTCCCGCCAGCACCGAGGGCAAGAGCGTGATCCACTCCCAAACTGGCGGCGGCGTTCTGGTGGCCAAGCAGGAAAATGCAGAAAAGCGGGCGGCTATTATGGACTTTTTAACCTTTATGCTGTCTGACAATAGCATGGGTCAGGTGGCCCAGCAGACGGGTATGCTGTGGAACTACAACTACGATCTGTCTGATGAGCATATGAACGGCATGACCCGTTTTACCCGCAATGCTTATGACTTGCTGCAGGATTCGCAAAATGTGACGGTGCGCTCTGCCTTTATTGACACGGCTTCCGTGCCGATCTATGCCTATTCCGCTTTGGGCACCAACTATATAACATATAACCTGACCACACAGCAAGCGACTCTGCCGGCATTTGTTTCGGACGCAGGCGGCGATGTGCAGGTATTTATGCAGAATATTGTCGACTATAATACGGCGGACAGATGGGAAACCTGGCTGAATCAGGCCAGGAGCTATGGCTATTATTCATAAGATAGGAAAACTTTGCCAGTACAATCATAGAAAGGGTGAGATAAATGCGGAAAAAAGCGCGGCTTGGAAGCGTTAAGGATAATCTGTTTGTGTATTCTCTGATTGGATATCCTTTGATTCTGTTCTGCATTTTCTATGTTGGTATCAATTTTAACTCCATAATCCTGGCGTTTCAAAACATTGACGGCACGGGCAAGCACTTTGCCGGCTTTAAGAATTTCCAGCTGTTTTGGCAGGAAATGACCGGTAGCGGCAATTTGTTGTTTTACAGCATGATTAACTCCCTTAAGATGTATGCAATCAACCTTGTGATTTGCGTGCCGCTTTATATCTGTTTTTCTTATCTGTTGTTCAAGAAGTGCCTGTTCAATCGGGCTATCAGCTTCCTTGTTATGATTCCTTCGATTATGTCCGGCTTGGTGATTTCGCTGGTGTTTGTGAACTTTATCGGTTCCAACGGACCGCTTACAGAGCTGTGCAGGATCTTCGGCATCAATGAGGGTAAGTGGATCAACCTGCTGCACAGTGAGGAATATGCCTTTGGCACCACCTTGTTTTATTCAATTTGGCTGTCTTTCTCTACAAGCCTTTTGGTATATCCAACTGCTATGCGCGGCATAAGCCCGGATATATTTGAGAGTGCTAAAATTGATGGCGTGTCCAATATGTTCCAGGAACTGCGATATATTATCCTGCCCCTGATCTATCCCACCCTGACCACCTTCCTGATCACCGGTTTTGCGGCTATATTCTCTAATGGCGGCCCTCTGCTGGAGTTCTACTATACAAGTGCACCCAGTTATGTTTCCAATATGGGCTACTACTTTACCCGGGCCGTTTTGGTGGATGCAACGGAATTCTCCTACCCCAAATACGCCGCGGGCGGATTGATCTTGACCGTGTTGATCGGACCTTTGACCCTGCTCCTCAAGCGTTTCCTTGAGAAGTTTGACTATACAGTGGAGAAATGATTATGACAGAACGCAAAAAGGTTCCGAAACCTTTAATCGGAAAGAATACCATAACACCGATGGATGTGTTTGCCAAGGCAGTCTATTGGGTGCTCTGGGTTGTTTTGATCATTTATGCCCTGTCTATGCTGGTGCTTCCTTTATTTATGTTGATAACCAGCCTTAAGGAGAACAATCTGGAATGTATGTATAATCCATTCGGATTGCCTGCCAAGCTGAATTGGTCCAACTTCACAGAGATTTTTGTGATCTTTGATGAACGGCTGGAGGTCAGTGTGGCCAGCATGTTTGCGGTGAGTATCCTCACCTCAGTCCTGAAGCCGCTGATTACCACCTTTTTTACAGCTTGCTTTGCCTATGCGGAAGCAAAGTATGAATTCATCGGCAAAAAGTTTTATTTCTCCCTGGGCATTATCATTATGATTTTGCCCATTGTAGGCAGCTTGCCCTCTGCTATGCAGATCAACAAGGCGCTGGGCGTATATGATAATCTGTTTATGAATATTATCACCAGCCCGGTTGGCTGCTTCTGGGGCACAAACTTTCTTTTAATGTACGGCGCCTTTAAGTCGATTCCCTGGGATTATGCAGAGGCGGCACAAATCGACGGCGCAGGACGCTACCGGATCTTCTTCGATTTTTACCTGCGCATGGCAATGCCTCAGGCGGTGGTGCTGATGGTTTTGGGCTTTATGGGTACATGGAATGACTACAGCACCTATCTGGT
>JAZUSG010000085.1:0-10160 GCA_045606605.1 Faecousia sp. | reverse complement strand
CGGCGATATGCGGGGTCGGCTGCAGTACCGGGCATCATGGAGATAGTACCGGCCATGGGGCACAGGAACTTAGCTCCACCGTACTCCAGAATGTCGCGAACGGTCAGCTTCCAACCGGTGGGAACGCCCTTCTTGGTGGGGTCATCGGACAGGGACAGGTGCGTCTTAACCATCATGGTGCAGTAGTCAGCATACTTAGGATCGGACTCGAAGCGCTGTGCCTTCTCGGTAGCCAGAGGCAGCCACACAACGCCGTCAGCGCCGTAAACTTCCTTAGCGATCAGCTCAACTCTCTGACGCAGAGGCATATTCAGATCGTACAGGAACTTAACTTCGTTCTTGGATTCGCAAGCTTCCACAACCACTTCAGCCAGCTCAGCAGCGCCTTCGCCGCCGTAACGCCAGTGGTTAGACTCAGCGCAGCGGATGCCCTTTTCAGCACACAGCTTCTTCAGCAGAGCGACTTCAGCGTCGGTATCGGTGTAGAAGCGGTTAATGCAGACAACGGGGGTGATGCCGGACTTGAGAATGGTGTTTACGTGGTGGAACAGATTGCAGGTACCCTTTTCCAGCAGTTCCAGGTTCTCTTCCTTGTACTCCTTGGGCAGGGGTGCGCCGGGGGTAACCTTGGGGCCGCCGCCGTGCATCTTCAGGGAGCGAACGGTAGCAACCAGAACGGAAACGTTGGGGGTCAGGCCGGAAAGTCTGGTCTTAACGTTCCAGAACTTTTCGAAGCCGATGTCAGCTGCGAAGCCGGACTCGGTTACGTGGTAATCAAACAGCTTCAGAGCCAGGCGGTCAGCGATAACGGAGGACTGGCCGATAGCGATGTTAGCAAAAGGACCGGCGTGGATCAGCACGGGCTGATGCTCAACAGAGTAGCACATAGTGGGGTTGATAGCGTTACGCATCCAAGCGGTCATAGCGCCGGCAACATCCAGATCTTCACAGGTAACGGGGGCGCCGGACTTGGAGTAAGCCACAACGATCTTGCCGATACGCTCGCGCAGATCCTTCAGATCCTTAGCAACAGCCAGGATAGCCATCAGCTCGGAACCAACAGCGATACCGAACTTACTCTCCATCATAAAGCCGTCAAGTCTGCCGCCGATGCCGATGATGATGTTACGAAGGCTCTGTGCGCAGAAGTCGATGATCCAGCCCATCTCAACGCGCTTGGGGTCGATATCCAGACGCTTCAGGCCCTTCTTTGCCAGCCATTCGTCGTCGTTGTTGCGCTCGTGCTGCATACGGGCGGTCAGAGCCACCATAGCCAGGTTGTGCGCATTCATAATGTCGTTAATATCGCCGGTCAGACCCAGGGAGAACTCGGTCATGGGCATCAGCAGAGCGTTGCCGCCGCCGGCTGCAGTACCCTTAACGTTCATGGTAGGACCGCCGGAGGGCTGACGCAGAGCGCCGCCTGCGTTCTTGCCAATGTAACCCAGACCTTCGATCAGGCCCAGAGAAACGGTGGACTTACCTTCACCGAAGGGGGTGGGGGTAACAGCGGTAACCTCGATGAACTTGCCATCGGGCTTATCCTTCAGTCGGTTCATAACCTTGATGAAGTCGATCTTGGGGGTCTTGCCGTAGGGAATGATTTCGTCCTCCAGCAGGCCCAGCTTCTGACGGAAGAAGTCAACGGAGGGCAGAGTCTTTTCTGCCTCTTCTGCGATCTGCCAGTCAGCAAACTTGGTGGGGTCGAGCTTTACCAGACCCTTCTCGTCCACATACTTGCCATTTTCGTCAAAAACGATTGCCATACTATGTTTCCTCCTTGTTTTTGGTGCTTTTTTATTCAGCACAATAATAACAAATTTAATTTATACCTCCGTCACGTCAGCAGCTTCCCGAATGAAAGCCATGACCTTGCCGGTGAGTACACTTCTCATAACCGCTTTCTCAAATTCCTCATCGTAGACATCCTTTAACTGTTCTACGGTGACACCGTTATTGCGGCAGATAACGGCGATGGCCTGACCCAACTCTTCCTGGGTGGCCTCCAGCTTTTCTAACGCTACAATTTTGTCCACAGCAGCCATATTTTTCATAGCAGCCTCAGCGGCGGGATATGCGTCCTTCCGCAGATCCTCCTCAGTGGTGTTCATAAACTGGCAGTACATTTGCAGATTCAGACCCTGCTGGGCAAGCTGGGCTTCCAAATTCTGCAGCTGCTGATTGACGGCCTCTTCCAGCTCCTCCGGATTTACGGTGTAATCCAGTGTGGCGGCTGCCTGGCGGAGGAGTCTGTCCTGCAGATCCATTTCACCCCGCTGGTCCACGTGTTCCTGCATACTCTTCTTGACCTGCTCCCGCAGTTCTTCGAAGGTGTAGCAGCCGCCCACTTCCTGGGCAAATACATCGTCCAGCTCGTACTGGGTCTTGACGCGGATCTCGTGAATGGTGCAGTGAAACTCTGCCTTCTTGCCGGCAAGCTCCGGGGCGTGGTACTGTGTGGGGAAGGTAACATCTACCACCACAGGCTCTTCCACGACCTTATCCAAAAGCTGTTCTTCAAAGCCGGGGATGAACATACCGCTGCCCAGCACCAAGGTCTGATTCTGGGCGGTACCGCCGGCGAACTGCTCACCGTCGCAGTAGCCTGCGTAGTCCAAAACCACCTCGTCACCTGCCTGGGTAGGCCGGTCGGTGATTACGGCGATCCGCGGATTCTGCTGCTGCAGCCGCTGGATCTGACGGTCTACCTCGGTGTCGGTTACGATGTGCTTGGATAGTTCGGCCTTCAGGCCCTTGTATGTAAAACTCATAATGCTGATTTCTCCTTGCTTAAACTCCCTGTATTATAGCATAAACGGAAGCTTATCGCAATGTTTCTTTTGCTTTTTTCAAAGACCTTTAGGATTATATAAAAAAACCTTGCATAAACCAATATAGTTATGATATTTTATTTATAGTTTATATCTATAGATTTTAGGAGAGATCATATGAACTATAATTATTTGCGGTATTTCTCAGTTTTGGCCCAGGTGGAGCACTATACCATAGCGGCTGCCCGGTTGGGAATTTCTCAGCCATCCTTAAGCAGCGCCATCCACCATTTGGAGGATGAGCTGGGCGGCATAAAGCTTTTTGAAAAGGTAGGTCGGAATATCCGGCTGACAGAAGAGGGTCGGTTTTACCAGGAAAGGGTGGATGCGGCGCTCCGGGAATTAAACACCGCCTCTATGACTCTGCGGGACAGTCGAGTCAGCGCCCCGGTGGTCATTCGCATAGGCGTGGTTTCCGGATCGTTGGATCAGACGGTGGCAAGGCGGATCATGGCCCATATCCTCCAAAATGAACGGATCCGTTTTCGGGTAATGGAGGGGTCTGCCGAGGATCTGATGAATTTGGTGCGGGAAGAAAAGCTGGATATGGCCATCGTGGATATTGCGGACCGGGACAGAAGCTTACATTACCGAAAATTAGGGGAGCGAAATTTCTGTGTGGCTTTGCCATCAGGACACCCGCTGGCTATGCAGGATCACTTAGTGCCCCAGCAGATCGCCCGGGAATCCCAGATCGTTTTTAACTACAATACAGAAAACAGCTTCGAGCAGTGGGCAAGCGGCACATCAGAAGCCGAAAATATTGTGTGCACCGTAAACACCGCCCAAGCCGCCCTCGCACTGGTGGAGCAGGGCGTAGGTGTTTGCGTGCTGTCAGAAGCCTGCATCATACCTCGCCCGGGCATCAGCTATGTTCCCATATGGAACTGGCACCAAGCCCTTTATCTATGTATTCTCTACGATAAATGGTTGGAACCGCCGGTATGGGATTTCGTGGAAGACCTGGTTCGAAAATTGCGGAAACAGGAAGAGAAAAAAGACTGAACCCGACGGGTTCAGTCTTTTTCTAATGTTAGCCACTGTAAAAGTTCTTTTGTCCAGTTTTCTACCGGCAAAATGCCGGTGGCAAGACCTAAGCCGTGGCGGCCATGGGGGTAGATGTGTACCTCTGCATTGACACCCACCTGCCGGAGGCGCTGGGCGTACAGCAGGGTGTTTGTTACGGGAACGGCTTCGTCGTCAAAGGTGTGCCAAAGAAATGCCCGGGGCGTTTGCGCATCTGCGATCAAATGGGGGCTGAGCTCTTCACCCAGTTCTGCCTGCTGCTCCCCCAGCAGCATCATACCGGAGGAGAGGTGAGATATCCCTTTTCCCAAAAGGGCGATTACCGGATAGCACAGGATCTGTCCGCTGGGAAGATGGTCTTCCCGGTCGATCGCATCGGTCTGCTCCAGGGACAGTGCGCCCCGGTAAGTACAGGTGAGGGCGGCTAAGTGACCGCCGGCGGAAGAACCCATAATGTAGACTTTGTCTTTGCAGATGCCATAGGTATCCCGGTAGTGGCGCACATACTGCACTGCCCGCCGGGCATCCATAAGAGGCAGGGGGAACAGGTGGGGATTCACCCGATACTGGCACACAAAGGCGGTGATGCCCTGCTCATTTAGAAATTCCGCGTAGCCTTTTCCTTCGTGCTCCGCGCGGAAGCCGTAGCCGCCGCCGGGCAAGATCACCACGGCAATATCCGAAGTTTTGTGGCGGGGAACATAAATATCCAATGTAGGGGTCTCCTGGCACAGACCGGGTACGGTTTCCCAAAGATTTACTGTTTTCAGGAACATAGACGATCTTCCTTTCAATCGATCCGGTAGAGCCGTTTGGCATTTTCCGTGGTTGCGGCAATGGCTTCTTCTGTGGTAATGCCGCGAATTTCTGCCAGCTTTTCTGCCATTTTGATCAGATAGCCCGGATCATTACGCTTTCCCCGGTAAGGCTCCGGGGCCATAAAGGGACAGTCGGTCTCCAGCACGATCCGCTCCAGGGGGATGCTGGAGGCCGTTTCTACTGCCTTGCGGGCGTTTTTAAAGGTGAGCACACCGGTAAAGCCAATGTACCACCCCATATTCACCAGCTGCCGGGCCATTTCCGCAGAGCCGGAATAGCAGTGAAACACGCCTTTTACCCGGGGGAATTCCTTCACGATCCGCATACCGTCATCGTGGGCCTCCCGTTCGTGGATGATCACCGGCAGTCCTGTCTCCTGAGCCAGGGCCATTTGCATCCGGAAGGCGTTTTTTTGGATATCCCGGGGGATGTCTTCATAATAATAATCCAGACCGATCTCGCCGATGGCCTTCACCTTTTCGTGGGCGCACATAGCCCGGTAGGCTTCGATCACATCTTCATTTACCTCATCGGCAGAATCCGGGTGGCTGCCCACTGAGGCATAGAGCCAGGGGTAATTTTCAGCCATAGCGATAATATCTTTAGAGCTTTGCAGGCTGCAGCCCGCATTCATTACATAGCCAATGCCTTTATCCTTCAGGCCGGCCATTAAGGCTTCCCGGTCCGGATCAAAGGCCGGGTCGTTTAAATGGGCGTGGGTATCAAACAGCATAGGGCTTCTCCTTATTGTTCACTTTCTATAATGGCCACGAAACAGCCGTCAATTTCCCGGATACGGGGGTCATTCAGGGAAAAGTCTGTGTGATTGGGGTATCCCCGCAGTCCCTCTCCGGAGTATTTTGCTGCAGCTTCCTTCAGCACCCAAAACCGCAGCAGCGCCTGCCGGGGATCCTTGGATTGCCGGAATTGCTGAAGTTCTCCGGGGGAGAGAATTTTCTCCGCCAGTGCCAGACGGATGTCCCGATCCGCTTCCTCTGCATCGATGCCGATGGGGCGGTCTGATAGGGCGCAAAACACGTGTTTTTTTGTGTGGGAGATGGAAAAATGCAGGGGAGAGCCGACAAAATAAGGCTTGCCCCGCTGTGTCCGCCGGATCTCCGGCAGGGGTTTTTTATATAGCTTTTGCAGCAGCAAAAGGGCGGCATCGTGGGGGTCTTGTCCGTGCAAAAGCATATACGCGATCTCCATTTTTCCTCCCCCTTTCCGGTAAATATAGTATAGCTACCGGTATCTTTTTTGTCAACGGCACATATCTATAACCAAGGGGGCGAAAAGGATTGCCCCATCTGAAGATAAGGAGGAATGGATATGACCGAACAGCAACCCATCCTGCCCCATAAGCTTACCTTAAACGAACGCAAGCAGTTGACGGTTACCGGGGTTACGGAAGTGATCAGTTTTGACGAAACCGCAGTGATCGCCCGCACCCAGCTGGGCACGCTGGTGGTGCAGGGCAAGGACCTGCAGCTGAAAACCCTATTGCCGGAGGGTGGACAGGTATCCGTAGAGGGCAGTATTTCCACGCTAATATATGAAGAACCCCGACCCGCCGGGTCTCTGTGGCGGCGGCTGATCGGATGAGTACACCGGCCACTGCATCTTGGTGCTTTCTCACAGGCCTTGCATTCGGTTGCGTTTTGGGCTTGTTCTACGGATTTTTGCGCCCAATTCGCCGGGGAAAGGCGATCCTGCCGGATCTTATATTTGTTGCCGCTGCCGGATGGGTCTATGTGTACTATGGTTTTGCGATCTGTCGTGGCGATTTGCGTATGGGCTATATGGCCGCGCCCCTTCTGGGCGCGATATTGTGGGATCGGCTGTTTGGACGGTGGCTGCTCCCGATTTATGGGGGTATTTGGCAGGTTTTTGCCGGCATATGCCGCCCTTTTCTGAGAATTTGCAAAAAATTTTGGGATTTTATAAAATTTCTCTTTGCAAGTGTAAAAAAATGGGGTACAATGAAACGGAAAGAACGAAGAGGCAAGAAACCCCCGCATAAAGGAGTCTCATATGAACGCAAGGAAAAATCCCTTCAGTCATATCCGGCTGATTTACCGCCGCAGTTCCACCCTGGTCAAGTGCGTGGTGTTGGCGGCGATCGTGCTGTCCACCGTAGCGCTCATAACCCTTCGCATCTCCATCCGCGCCGAGCAAAAAAAGCAGGAGCAGCTGCATCTGCAGCAGGCGCAGCTGGAGCAGGAAAATTACGAACTGACCCGCAGCATCGCAGAGCTGGGCACCGTGGAAAGTGTCAAGCGGATCGCAACGTTGCAGCTGGGTCTCGTGGATCCTGACAGTCAGTTTTTCACCCCAAGCAATTAATATGGAGGAAGCATTATCAGCATGGAGTTAACCGTAGGAGCAATTTTAGAAGGCAAAGTAAAGTCCATTACCAATTTTGGCGCATTCATCAGCCTGCCGGAGAATAAGACGGGACTTGTACATATCTCGGAGGTAGCCAATACCTATGTCAGTGATGTGCGGCAGCACCTGACTGAGGGACAGGATGTAAAGGTTATGGTTTTAAGCGCAGAGGCAGGAAAGATCAATCTGTCCATTAAGCGTCTGGAAGCAAAACCCCAGATACAGGAGCGCGTTTCCGCGCCCCGCGCCCCCAGACAAGCGCCCACACCGCCTCCCGCTCCCAAAACGGCGGACCAGCTGTTTGAAGAAAAACTTAAGCAGTTTATGAGTGAGTCGGACAGTAAGATCTCTTCGATCCGGCAGTATTCTGACCATCGCACCAAGAGCCGCAGAAGATAACCGTTTGGGAGGGCCTATGGCAACTGTAGTCATCACCGGCGGCAGCCGGGGTATTGGCGCCGAAGGCGTTCGGCAATTTGCCGCCCGGGGCGATCGGGTATATTTCTTATATGAAAAAGAGCACGAAAAGGCAGAAGCGGTGGCAAAAGAAACCGGAGCCACCGCCATTTGCTGCGACGTGGCGGACGGACAGGCCGTCAAAGCCGCATTTGCGCAAATTCCCGATGTGGATATTCTTGTGTGCAATGCCGGTATTGTTTATAGCGGCCTGATTCATCAAATCACACCGGATCAGTGGGATAGAATATTCAACGTGAATGTAAAAGGTATTTACCATTGCGTCAATGCCGCCATCCCTTATTTTTTGCAAAAACATTCCGGCTGCATCATCACCGTCAGCTCTATGTGGGGTCAGGTGGGCGCATCCTGTGAAGTGGCCTATTCTGCCACCAAGGGCGCAGTGATCGCTATGAGCAAAGCTTTGGCGCAAGAATTAGGACCCTCCGGCGTGCGGGTCAACTGCATCGCGCCGGGTGTGATCGAAACGGATATGTGCGCAAATATCGATGCGGAAATTATGGAGCAGCTGAAAGAAGAGACACCTGTTGGCAGAAACGGTACCGTGTCAGATGTGGCGCACGCAATGCTCTATTTGGCAGATGCGGAATTTGTTACCGGACAAGTACTTGCCGTCAATGGCGGCTTCATTATTTAATTTTACGGAGGATATACTTATGAAGATTGCGTTAGGCTGTGATCACGGCGCATTGGATCTGAAAAATGCGCTCATTCCCCGGCTGGAAAAGCAGGGTTATGAAGTAAAGGATTTCGGCACCTATTCCCTGGATAGCTGCGACTATCCGGATTTTGCCGCCCCCGCTGCCCAGGCAGTTGCCAGCGGCGAGTGCGATAAGGGCATCGTGCTGTGCACTACCGGTATCGGTGTTTCCATCACCGCCAATAAGGTCAAGGGCATCCGCTGCGCATTGCTCAGCGATGTGATGAGCGCCCGTATGACCCGGGAGCATAACGACACCAATATGATGGCCATCGGCGCCGGTGTGGTGGGTCAGATGCTGGCCTTTGAGATCGTGGACACCTGGCTGGGCACGGAATTTTCTAACGAGGCCCGCCATCAGCGCCGCATCGACAAAATGATGGCATTAGAGGAATAACGCAACGATGAGAAGATGGCTATTTGCAGGAGCAGTTCTCCTTTGCGTAACCCTTTTTGGGTGCAGCAGAGCGCCGGCCCATCAGCATACTTTTGGCGACTGGACTTTGAAAGAATCGGCTTCTTGCAGCAAAGAGGGCGTAGAAGAACGAATCTGCGCTGAGTGCAAGGTCACAGAGACCCGCCCTGTCGCTACGCTTCCTCACGAGTTGGATACTTACAACATTTGCAAAGCTTGCAAGTATGTGGCATTCGATCCAGATGCAAATTTTGTGGAGTTAGGGATTTTCAGCAACTACTGGTACAAAAACAACACCACCGCCAACGAGGTGTGGGATGTGAAGATCTGGGGCAATCTGGTCTATCGGGGTGCAGGCGATTATAACAAAAATGCTGGCAACGCACCCATTTTGGCATTCAACAAAAAAACACAGAGTTGGGCTAAAATGGGAGTTACCGATGACCAGGCGATCCAACGCTTTTTAGAGATAGGCGGTACTTTGTATTCTCCGGGGATTGACCCCTCAGGAAACTGGGCACTGGGCAACTATTATGTGCTGGAGGGTGAAAAGTGGAAACAGGTGCGTAATCTGCCTAATGGTCTACATAATTTTGATATGATCGAATTTGACGGCAAGATATTTGCCGGTCTCGGCACGGAAACCCTGGGAAATACTGTAGCGGTATCCCATGACAAGGGTGAATCTTTCACTTTTGTGCCGCTATATCGGGACGGTGTGCTGTTGGACACTTCCGGCTATGAATATTCACGGACCTATGCCTTTGTGGAATACAAAGGCAGCCTCTATGCGCTGATTCGCTTTAAGAAAAAAGGTGTTACCAGCTATGACACATTTATTTTCCGCTATGTAGATGGGGAAATGGAGTATCAGTCGGTGGCAGACAATCGCCTGCTAGGCACACCCGGCAGAAACTACTGGCAGGGGAAATTGGAGTGGAAGGGTACTTGTTATCTCACCTCCACGGCATTAAATGCGGTAACGGATTTTTCCAAACCGGAGACACACAAACAAATCCCCATGCCCAACGGGGGTGTGGTTACCGACATTCTGCTGTATAACGATGAACTGTATGTGCTGAGCTACATATTCAAAGAGGATATGACTTGTGGCGTTGTGATTTACAAGTCAGCCACCGGAGAGGAAGGCTCTTTTATGGAGGTGACCACCTTTGATTATGCGGGAATTCCCATTTCCTTTGATTTTGACGGCGACCATTTTTATGTTGGTATCGGAAACAGCTTCGCTGATCCGACCAAGACCGGTATGCTCCTGCGGGTAAAGCCTGCCGCATAAATCAACCTCTCTTGTCTTTAATAATAAAGGATCGCCTGCCGTATGGCAGGCGATCCTTTATTTTATTTCTCAATCTCTTCAGTGAAGGCTTTCTTGTCCTGTGCGCCGAAGTAGGCAGAACCGGCCACGAACACATCAGCGCCGTTTGCCTTACACTCCTTAACAGTGTTTAAGTCCACACCGCCGTCCACTTCCAGATGGCAGGCGGGG
>JAZUSG010000084.1:0-13003 GCA_045606605.1 Faecousia sp. | reverse complement strand
AGTCGTCCAGGGAATCATCAAAGCCGTATCGGGCGGAGTAGATGCCCGGTTCGCCGTTTAATGCGTCCACCGCAATACCGGAATCGTCTGCCAGGGCCGGCAGACCGGTGGCTTCCATTACGGCTTTGGCCTTAATGTAGGAATTTTCCTCAAAGGTCGTTCCGTTTTCTTCCACATCGATATCAACGCCAACTTCCGACTGGAGCACCAACTCCATATGGAATTTCTCTGTAATTTTGCTGATCTCCACCAGCTTGTGTTTATTTTTACTTGCCAGTACGACTTTCATTTACAATAGCGCCTCCACAAAGTCTTTTGCTTCAAAGGGCATCAGGTCTTCTGCTTTCTCGCCAACACCCACGAATTTCACCGGGATCTGCAGGGCATCTGCCACGGCGATCACGATACCGCCCTTGGCTGTGCCGTCCAATTTGGTGAGGGCGATGGCGGTAACACCGGCGATCTCCTTAAACTGCTTGGCCTGCATCAGACCGTTCTGGCCGGTAGTACCGTCCAACACCAGCAGGACTTCCTTGGCTGCATTGGGCAGTTCCCGGTCGATAATGCGACTGATTTTGTTCAATTCGTTCATAAGGTTTTGCTTATTGTGCAGCCGACCGGCAGTATCAATGATAATCACATCTGCGCCCTTTGCCTTGGCAGACTGAATACCGTCATAAACAACGGAAGCAGGATCTGCGCCCTCATGCTGACGAACAATGCCGCACCCGGAGCGCTGCGCCCAAATTTCCAACTGATCTGCTGCGGCAGCGCGGAAAGTATCACCGGCTACCAACAGCACATTTTTCCCTTGGTTTTTCAGCTGGGTGGCAATCTTACCGATGGTAGTGGTCTTACCCACGCCATTGACGCCAATCACCAGCACCACAGAAGGCGCAGTAGACAGATTAAGGACGGTATCCCCCACGTTCAGCATATCCACCAAAATTTCCTTCAAAGCTTCTTTTGCCTCTGCGGTAGTCTTTAGGTGTTGTTCTTTGATGGTTTTCCGCAGGCGATCTGTGGCTTTCACCGCTGTGTCCACACCTAAATCAGCCAAAATAAGGCTTTCTTCCAGCTCGTCGTAAAAATCGTCATCAATTTCTGAAAAGCCCGTAAACACACTGCCCAAGGTATCGGAGAGGGCATCTCTTGTTTTGGTTAAGCCTGCTTTGATTTTATCAAAAAAACCCATAGATAATTCTCCCAAAAGCAACATTTTATTCATTATAACACAAACCCTTAAAACCTGCAAGATACAAGAAAACTTTTAACGTAGCAAGCAATTCTTGAATTGACAGAAATAGAGATTTTTGGTATAATCAGTATAGAATATAACATATATTTAACATATATTTATCACTATGAAGAAAAGGATTAAAACCATCACCACGATTGTTCTGTTGGCATTTATTCTTTCCGTACTTTCCCCCTGCACCGTTTTTGCCGCAGAAAGTCCGCAAGACGCAGCGATAGAAACTGCGTTAGAATATATGAACATACGAAAAGAGATGCTTTTAACGGGAAATACCGCAATATTAGAAGCTATTGCTATTTCAGGCATTGTTGCAGATGAAATAAAACACAGAGACTATCTATCTGAAAATAATGTTGCTTTTCCCACCTTTACATACACCATTGATTATGTAGATGCTTGGGATACAGCTGCTGTTGTTAATCTGAGAGAAGTTGGCGTATCTCCTAATGGTGATCCGATTGAAGTATCACATGAGCTTACAATTACTACCAACGAAAATGATATGCCATTTGTAGTTTCTGATAATTACTACGAAGTATACTCCGGGTTTGAATCCTGCTCCTATGTGCCGCTTGCTGAATCCATGCATAGCAGAGCGCTTGTGATACCAAGCAAAAAATGCTTTGTACAGATTGCGACCAACGAAATAGGTTATATCGGAAAAGCTACAAACAGCCAATTAGATTCTCCCACCGCTAATCCCGAAGGAGATTATACAAAATATACCGCATGGTTTGGAGGACAAAATGGCGTCCCATGGTGTGCAATATTTGTCAGTTGGTGTGCCAATCAGGCGCATATACCAGAGACAACTATAAAAAAGACAGCCGATGTTTGGGAAATGCGCGATTTTTTCAAGGGGAAAAACCGTTTTTACAACATTTCTGATAATAGTATAGCTGCGAGTTTTCCAATTGATACAAACCACAGACCAACGATAGGTGATCTTGTCTTTATATATCATAATGGTGATAAATACAGTCATATAGGTATTGTTGCTTCTGTTAGTTCAAGCTCTTTCACCATAATTGACGGAAACTGGAATAATCGTGTAGATACTCGCCAGTATAGCTTTACAAATTCCACCATAACAGCCTATGCCTCTCCCGACATTTTACTCACGGAGCATATCTGGACAGGAACAGCACCGAACCAATATTGTTCCAACTGTGGAGCAAGTTGGTACGAGTTAGCGGATTGATAACAAACGAAATTGCATATAAGGACGTGATGAATTTGAAAAATGCAGTTAAGCTTATCATTGGTATATTGTGCATTAGCTACTTTTTGCTGATTTTTACTGGTTGCACAAAACCATCTATTGAAAACCCAGATACAAGTACCTCCGGGCAGACAGAACCCAGTACAAACAACACAAAACCAACCACGAAGGAAACTGTTGAGCAAACAGACCCGCCTCCTCTCACGCTTCCTGAGGGAACACCGCTGACAGCTGATGAGCTTGCGTGGTTCTATGACGAATTTTTCATTCGCGATTGGTTTGATGAAGAACCGGAGTGGCTCTACAATATTCGCAATAAGTATTTACAGATAGAATTTGCATCTACAAAAGAAATTGATTTTAGCCTTCTGTTCTCCAACGGTGTTCGTCCTACGAAAGAGCCGGTAGCGCAGGAAGAAATTGATGCCTTCCAGCAGGCCACAGGCAATACTGTTTCCAGAGAAGTAATAAAACTAACCAGAAGGGACATTGAGTTTGCTTTTGTGCATACTACTTCTGATAACATCCAATCCAGCAATATAACCGGCTATGACAAACTCTACTACATAGGATCGGATAAACTGATCTACTTAGAAGAATATGATGCCTATTATATTGAGTGCGGTGATTCAGTCGAACCAGCATATGAAATAAAAGAGGGTGTTAAGTTGCGAGGCGGTCAGCTCATTATGTTGCTATATGAAAGTAAACTCGGAGATTCTACAACGGATTGGATCGTAACGTTGCATGGCCATAAAGGTACTTATGTGTTTGAGTCCAATCTCCCAGCGTAAATATTTTACACAAACAACTCTCGCCGACAGTGTCGGCGAGAGTTGTTCTTTATTCCATAATTCCTAAGTAGGTCTCCATTTGGTTCAAGTCCAGCCGCAACAGTTTACTGATACCCTGCTCCTGCATGGTTACACCGTAAAGGACATCGGAAGCTTCCATTGTACCCCGGCGGTGGGTAATCACAATAAACTGGGTCTTGGCGCTTAAATTCCGTAAGTAAGAGGAGAAGCGCTCCACATTCCGATCATCCAGGGCAGCATCGATCTCGTCCAGCATACAGAACGGGGTGGGCCGCACCTTTAAGATGGCAAAGTACAGGGCGATGGCCACAAAGGCCTTCTCGCCGCCGGAGAGCAGCGTAATGGTCTTAACCTGCTTTCCGGGAGGCTGCACACGGATCTCAATGCCGCATGTCAGAGGCTGCTCCGGATCTTCCAGTAAAAGCTGACCCTTGCCGCCACCGAACATCTCTTCAAATACCTTGCCGAAATATTCGTTGATCTTGGCAAATTCCGTGACGAAGATCTCCGTCATTTGGGTGGTGATCTCCTTGATGATGCCTTCCAGATCCTTCTTTGCGCCCAAAACGTCATCCCGCTGGGCGGTCAGATAGGCGTAACGCTCATTGACCCGGGCATACTCTTCGATGGCGCCCAAATTGGGGGTGCCAAGGGCAGAGATCTTCCGCTTCAGTTCCGCGATCAGGCGGTTGCCTGCCGCCACAGATTCGATCTGAGCGCATTTCTCTGCCGCCGTGCCGGGTGTCAATTCATAGGTATCCCACAGCTTATCGATGATGGTACGTTCTTCGATCATTGTGGTTTCCTTTTTGCTCTCCAGCAGGGCGCAGGTGCGCTCCATAGTAACCATAGATTTGGTCTTTTCCTGAATGTCGCCCTCGGACTTGGACTTGGTCTCCTCGATCCGGGCATACTCACTGAGGGCATCCTGCATTGCCTGTCGCACTCTTGCGATCTCAGCAGTGTTTTCCTCCTGGCGGCTATTCTGCCGGGCGATTTCTTCTTCCAAACGGGCATTTTCCGCAAAGATCGCGTCAATATCCGCAAGCTTTCTGCTTCTGTCCCCTTCTGTAGCTGCCTGCAACACACGCAGGTCGCTCATATGGGCATTGGCAGTGGTCTTTTCCGCCTCCAGTGCTGCCGCATCGGTACGCAGGAGGTTAATTTGATCGGTGATTACCGTTACTGCCTTATCGCCCTCCGCCTGCCCACCCTCCAGCGCGGCCATCTGCTGCCGCGTTTGGGTCAGCTGCCCACTGCATATATCCATCTGCGCCCGGGCGCCTGCCTGCTGCTCCCGGTCGGAAGCGCTGCGCTTTTCCAGGCTCTCCCGCTCTTTATTGGCGGTTTCCTCTGCATCCCGGATGGCCTGCAGCCAAATCTCGTGCTGCCGCGTCAGGCCCTCGGCAGTGAGCACCTGCTTCTCTGCCTCCTGCAGCTGTTCCTTTGCCGTAGTCAGCTGGAATTCCACCTGGTCGGCTGCCCGGCGGGCCTCCTGGAACTCTGTTTCCAGAGCTTGCAGCTTCTCCGTCAGGTCTTTTTCCTGTGTCGTGAGCTTTTCTAATTCGTTGGCGCGGCTGAGAATACCGGCTTCTTTATTTACAGAACCGCCGGTCATAGAGCCGCCGGGGTTCACAACCTGGCCATCTAAGGTAACGATCTTAAACCGATTGCCGTAGGACTTTGCCATTGCAATGGCGCTGTCAATATCCTCCACCACCACAATGCGGCCCAAAAGATTCTCAACGATACCCTTGTATGCTTTCTCGAACTTGACAAGTTCGGATGCAACGCCTACATAGCCGCGGCATTTTTCAACGCCCTTTTCCTGCAGGCTTCTTCCTGTAATAACCGACATAGGCAGCACGGTGGTTCTGCCGCCATTGGTGCGTTTTAAGAAGGAAAGAACCGCTTTACCGTCCTGCTCGTTGCCCACAACGATCTGCTGCAGGGCGCCGCCCAGGGCAATCTCAATGGCAACGGTATACCGATCCTCTGTACGAATCAGTTGGGAGACCGGGCCGTGGACATTGCGCAGCGCGCCCTGTTTTGCCTCCTGCATAATCTGCCGGACAGATTTCTGATAGCCTTCAAAATCCTTTTCCATCGCCCGGAATACCCGCGCCTTGGCAGTAACGCCTTCCAGTTGACTGCGCAGTTTCTGCACCTGCTCGTTTAGTTCATCCCGACGCTTTGCCCGGGTCTCCTGCCGAAGGGTATAGCCGGAAATGGTGTTTTGATTGGCGGTAACTTCTTCCCGTGCCAGCTTCAGCTGCTTATTTGCTTCCTGTAGCTGATTCTCAGCATCCTGCTCCCGCTGCGCGCCGGATTGCAGGTCGGCTTGAATCTGCGCCATACGGCTCTGCAGTTCCTCACCGTTTGCTTCTAAGGTCTTAAGGTCTGCCTCTTTTGCCGCCAGATCGCCGGTAAGAGAGACCTCCTGGGCGCGCAGCTGCATAAACTGCCGCGTAAGGCCCTGGGCATCGGCGGTCATCGCCATCAGCTGCTTTTGCAGCGCATCCAGCTCGCTTGCCTTTTGGGTAAGCACACCGTCAATTTCCGCGATACGGGAACTGACCTGCTCCAGCTGGGCGCTGATACCGCTGCTACGGTCCTCCTGACCCTGCAGGTCTTCTCTGCTGCGGCGGATGGTTTCTTCATTATGTTCGATGGTGCTGCGCAGAATGCCGATCTGTCCGTCGATCTGCTGGCCAGTTGCCTCCAACAGGGACACCTGATCCCGCATCGTATCTACCACACCGTTTTGATGGCGAAGCTGGGCGCCCATTTGCTCAGCAGAGATATAAAGTTTATCCAGTTCCTCGTGGGTCTGCTGCAGCACAAAGGCTGCAGAGGTATAGTCCTCCTCTGCCTTCTTGGCATCGGCAGAGAGCTTTTCCAGTTTATCCATCCACACGGCCACTTCAATGCCCTGCAGTTCTTCCCGGAGTGCCAGGTACTTGGTCGCCTTTTCAGACTGGATCCGCAAGGGCTCCAGCTGCAGCTCCAATTCCGATACCTTATCGCCAATGCGCATCAGGTTGTCTTCCGTGTGGGCAAGCTTCCGTTCGGTCTCTTCCTTGCGGTGGCGGTACTTGGAAATACCGGCTGCCTCTTCGAAGATTTCCCGGCGGTCCGCGCTCTTTAAAGACAAAATCTCGTCGATTCTGCCCTGGCCGATATTGGAATAACCCTCTCTGCCAAGACCGGTATCCATAAACATCTCGTTAATGTCCCGGAGTCTGGCAGTTTGGCGGTTAATATAGTATTCACTGTCGCCGCTGCGATAATACCGGCGGGTGATCATAACCTCATCGGAATCATAGGGCAGCGCCCGGTCAGAATTGTCCAGGGTCAGGGTTGCTTCGGCAAAGCCTACCGCAGATCGCTTTTGCGTACCGCCGAAGATCACGTCCTCCATCTTGGCGCCACGGAGCGTCTTGGAACTCTGTTCACCCATAACCCACAAAATGGCATCGGAAATATTGGATTTACCGGAGCCGTTGGGTCCTACGATGGCAGTAATATCATCGCCAAAGCGAATGAGGGTTTTGTCGGGGAAGGACTTAAAGCCCTGCACCTCCAAAGATTTTAAATACACAGCAAAAACCCCTTGTTAAATAGTTAAAATAATTCAGTTTATTATACAGGAAATTGACAGAAAATACAAGGCTAAGTTTGCATTTGCGGGGAAATTTTTGCTACCTTTTATTTTTTTATTGCAACACTATGTCGGTTTTGGTATAATAATCGTGCTATGGAAAAGAAAACACATTTTTATGTCAGTATGAAAAACGTCCTGACATGGCTGGTGGCTCTTTGCATGGTTGGCTCGGCAGTGACCCGCATTCTTTTTGTCGGTGTGAAAGGAACCGACGTGTGGAGTCAAATCGTTCTGCCGATTGCTGCTGTGCTGCTTTACGGACTCATCTGCCTTCTCAGCGGCAAGGAACGGTTTTACACAACCGCGATTCCTTTTTGGATGCTTTGCATTTATTACGCATTTGTGTTCTGGGGAATCGATTTTGGCAGATTTGATCTGCTGATCGGCGGTCTTTTCATCGTGGCACTCTTATTTGCCGCGGTGCTCTACACCCAGATTTCCTGCGGTAAGGTTGCCGTTACCGCGCTGATCCTGCCCATCGCAGCGTTCCCCCTTTGCGTACTGCTGTATTTAAATCGGGATGCCGTGCTGGCAGCGGATTGGTATGCGCTGCGTTTCCTGCTCTCTGATGCGCTGATTTCTTTGGGTCTGATTGTGGTAGTGTTTGCCATTCGCGTCCACTCCACCAGCGAGTACCACCCCACCTGGGGCGACCGCACTGACGGACGGCGCATCCGCACGGAGCCGCCTATGAACCAGGTTTCCCCCTACGTGATGTGGACCCGGTGCACCTCAATGAACCTGTTTGAGGAAGCCTTTGAAATCACCAATGTGGAGCGCTACATCCGGCAAAAGCGGAAAGAAGGTCTTGCCACCTTCGGCATTATGCACGTGCTCCTTGCCAGCTACTGCCGGACACTGTGCCGGTATCCCGCGCTGAACCGCTTTATCGCAGGACAGAAGATCTACTCCCACGGAAACGACGTTCAGTTCTGTCTGACTGTCAAAAAAGAGATGTCCTCCAAGTCCCCGGAGACTGTAATTAAGGTACATCTGTCCCCCACCGACACCGCCGAGGATGTTTACAACAAACTCAATAAAGAGATCGAAATCGTGAAAAACACGCCTCTGGATTCCAGCTTCGACAATTTGGCTCACGCCTTTATGCTGATTCCCGGACTGTTTTTGAAATTCATCGTTTGGGTTCTGCGGGTTTTGGATTACTTCGGACTGCTGCCCAAGTTCCTGCTGGTGCTGAGTCCTTTCCACGGAAGCGTGTTCTTCACCTCTATGGGCAGTCTGGGCATTCCGCCCATATACCATCATCTGTATGACTTCGGCAACCTGCCTGTGTTCTGCTCCTTTGGCTGCAAGCGCCGGGCGCTGGAGATTCAGGAAGACGGTTCCGTGGTACAGAAAAAGTATGTGGACTTTAAATTTACAATGGATGAGCGGATCGCAGACGGCTTCTACTACGCAGCGTTCTTTAAGCATTTTAAGCGCATTCTGCATCGGCCCGAACAGTTGGACTTCCCGCCCGAGGAAGTTCTGCCCGATATTGACTAAGCTATGAAAAATGAAATCCTTTCGCAATTTACTACAGAGTGTCCCTGGCGGGACACTCTGTATTGGTATGATACAGTAGACTCCACCAATACCTTAGCAAAACATCTGGCAAAGGACGGCGCACCAAATGGCACGGTACTCATTGCCGGCGCCCAAAGCGCAGGCCGGGGGCGTCTGGGACGGAGCTTTTCCTCCCCTGCCGGGATGGGGGTTTATCTGTCCGTCATTTTAAGGCCCGGCTGCAAACCGGAGGAATTGATGCATTTGACCTGTGCAGCCGGTTTGGCTGCCTGTGATGGGGTAAATCGCGCTGCCGGAATCTTGCCGGAAATCAAATGGGCAAACGACCTGGTTTGGGAAAGTAAAAAGATAGGCGGCATCCTCACGGAACTGGGAATCGACAGCGCCACCGGCACGGTAGCGTATACAATCATCGGCATCGGTATCAACTGCAATCAAGCGCCGCAGGATTTTCCGGAAGAGATCTCCGGAATCGCCACCTCTCTTAAGATGATCACCGGCAATCCCTGCTCTCCTGCGCGTTTGACCGCTTCCCTTGTGGAAACACTTTTTGAAATGAATCAAAATCTGTTTTCCGGAAGAGAAGAAATTATGAACCGCTACCGTGAGCGTTGCATTACCGTAGGAAAAGAGGTGCAACTGATCCGGGGAGAAAATATTCGGTACGGCACTGCACTGGACGTTGATAATCGGGGTGGCCTGCTGGTTCGATTCCGGGACGGCAGCGTGGAAACCGTCAGCTCCGGTGAGATCAGCGTCCGGGGAATGTACGGATATTTGTAATTTTATATTGCTTTTTTGGCGCAGATTGGTTATACTAAGCTTAGAAAATCTTTATTGGAGGTTATCATTATGAAGGGTATTGTTGGTACTATTTTGAAGATCATTGCCGCACTGGCTGCCATTGCCGGTATCGTTTATGTAGCCGCTACCTATGGCGATCGGATCGTTGCCTGGGCAAAGAACCTGCTGAACAAAATGCGCTGCAACGATTACTTCTGCTTCTGCGGTGATGATTGCTGCTGCGAGGAATGCGACTTCGACGAGGAAGCCATTGAGGCAGAAGAGGCAGACTTCGAAAACTAAGTAAACAAGCAAAAATGCGTGTTGCCGTTTGGTAACACGCATTTTTTATCGTTATTGTTGACTTTTGATAACTACAAGCTTATGATAAACGTAAATTTGCGAGCAGGAGTTTCGGATATGCTGGAAATTGGAATTTTAACGCTGGAAAATGTACTTAGCCTGATCTTTTTTATGGCCATCGGTTATCTGTTTAACCGCACGGGAAATCTGCCCAAGCAGACCTCTTCGGTGCTTTCGGTACTGACTACAACGCTGTTTCTGCCCGCTTACACGATTTTAAATCTAAGCGAGTCTTTTACTGTGGAAAAAATCGGCAAAAACCTGGGTATTTTTGGACTTGGGTGTCTGTTCATTCTCCTTGCGATCCTATTGGGACTTGTGCTGGCAAAAATTATTGGCAGAAATGAATTTGAGCAGAAAACGTATCGTTACGCGTTTGCTTTTCCGAATTTCAGTTATTTCGGATATCCGGTAATCGCCGGTGTATTCGGCGCTGAAATGCTTGCGAACATGATCGTTTTCTGTATTCCGGTGAGCCTTGCCTGCAACACATACGGCTACCTGCTCTTCTCTAAGGAGAAGAAAATTACACTCAAACAGATCCTGCTCTCACCTATGGTTTTTTCCATTTTTATCGGTTGCGCATTAGGCCTTACCGGATGGAAGCTCCCCAACCTTCTTGGCAGTCTCCTCACCGGTGCAAGCAGCTGTATGAGTCCTGCATCTATGCTGCTCTGTGGCTTTGTTCTGGGTAATTTCTCTTTGCGCCAGCTCATTACCGGCGCCCGGGGCTACTGGCTCTCCGCCATTCGGCTTATCGGTATACCCCTTCTGTTTGCAATCCCTTTGCTACTGTGCGGTGTCTCCGGTGTTTATTTAATGCTTCCCCTTTTGGTCTTTGCACTGCCTTTGGGTATGAACATTGTTGTTTTTCCGGAAAGCTACGGCATTGATGCCAGCGAAAATGCCCGCCCCTGCTTCGTATCCTACCTGCTGGCGATCATTGTTCTGCCGATCACCTTTAGTCTGATCTTCCGCCTGGCGGGCTTTTAATCTATTTTGATTCCGGGAAAATACTCTTTTACAAAGTCTACATCCGAGACTTGAAAGCTTTTGCCGTTTAAGTAGGCAAGGCAGCCAGCATCGGTGGTAAACTGAAAGGTCAGTTTGTAGGAATAGAGCGCCTGGTAGGTACGGTCAAATTTCTTATTCAGCTTGCCGTATTTGCCGTCTCCCAGCAGTGGGTGTCCCGCGTGGGCAAACTGGGCGCGGATCTGGTGGGTTCTGCCGGTGATCAATACGCACTCCACCAAAGACAGACCGTCCCGGCTGTCCAGCACCCGGTAGTTGGTCTGACAGGTCTTGGCACCGGTCTGGGGCGTATCGGTTACAAACACCCGGTTTTTCTTGGCATCCTTAAAGAGATAGCCTTTGAGACTTCCCTTTTGGGGTTTGGGTGTCCCCTCCACAATGGCAAGGTAGCGCTTGTCCAGTTCCCGGTCTTTGATCTTCTGATTGAGGATCCGCAAGGTCTCCGCGTTTTTGGCTGCGATCACGATGCCGCCGGTATTCCGGTCGATCCGGTTGCATAACGCCGGTGCGAAAGCATTCTCCCCTCTGGGACTCCATTCTCTTTTTTGGTAAAGATAGGCCTGGATATGGTCGATGAGAGTCCTGCCGTACTCTGCCCCGTCATGGGGGTGGACCGCAAGGCCGGGACGCTTATCTGCCAACAGAATATTTTCATCCTCATAGACAATGCTGAGTTTCGGGGTTGCCACCGTCAAATAGGCATTATCTTCCCGGGGCTTATCGAAAAACTCATCGTTAATATATAGCTGCAGCACGTCGCCTGCGGAGAGTCGGGTATCCCGCTCTGCCCGGGCGCCGTTTAATTTGATCCGCTTGATGCGGATATATTTTTGCGCCAGAGAGGCTGGCAGAAGGGGTACGGCCTTGCTCAGAAAACGATCCAGCCGCTGCCCGCTATCGTTTACACCGACGGTAAATTCCTTCATTGTCCACTCCGATTCTTCAAATGACTGTCGATCTGCTCTGTAAATTCCTTTGCCGGGTTATAGCCGGTCTTGCGCTGACGGTTATTCATAGCTGCAACCTCCAGAATCACCGCAAGATTACGGCCAGGAGTGATGGGAATGGTATTCATAGGCACTTGCACGCCCAGGATCTCCATATACTGCTCCTCCAGGCCCAGCCGGTCATAGCTCTCGTGCTCCTTCCAGGACACAATATTGACCACAAGGTCGATCTCGTTTTCCGCTTTTACTGCACCGATACCAAAAAGCTTTGCCACATTTACGATACCAATACCGCGCAGCTCCACATAGTTACGGATCAGGTCCGGCGCAGCGCCGATCAGCTTTTTGCCGGAGACCTTACGAATCTCCACCGCGTCGTCAGCAATCATACGGTGTCCACGCTTCAATAGCTCGACCGCTGCCTCACTCTTACCCATACCGCTTTCGCCGATCAGCAAGAGGCCCTCGCCGTAGACTTCCATAAGGACGCCGTGGCGGGTTATTCTGGGAGCAAGGGCTGCGGATAGGTAAGCGATAATGGCCGATACGATGGTGCTGGTAGCCTCGTGGCAGCGCAAGATCGTAACATCGTGTTTTTGGGCCAGTTCAAAACAAACCGGGTCTAAGGGATTGTTGCGGGTAACCAGCAGCGCCGGGACTTTATAGGCAAAATAACGGTCCAGCGTCATAGCCCGCTCGGTTTGAGAAAGCTTTTGCAAATAGCTGATCTCAACGTTGCCCATAACCTGCAGCCGCATCGGCTCAAAGTGGTCAAAATAGCCGGCAAGCTGGAGACCGGGTCTTGCCACATCCGCAACCGTCAGCTGGATGGTCTCATAGTCGCTGGCCTGATAAGCAACCTCTAATTCAAATTCCTTTACTAATGTGGTTAGCGGCACGCTATAGACATCAAACATGGCGGCTACCCCCTTAAATTATCGCGTATTTTACAAGTATTATAACGTTCCAAGTGGCAAATAGCAACATTATTTTAAAAATCTAAATTTTTTGCAAAAAACACTTGCTTTTTTCCAAAATCTCTGCTATCATATCAAAGCGCCTGTTTTTAGGTGCTTATAAACTGACTGATTATGCAGATAGGAGGTGCAGCAGAATGGCGAAGTGTGATTATTGTGGCAAGGGCGTTACCTTTGGTATTAAGGTCTCCCACTCCCACAGACGTTCCAATCGGACCTGGAAGCCCAATGTAAAGCGGGTTAAGGCCATTGTCAACGGTACTCCGTGCCATGTGTACGCTTGTACCAGATGCCTCCGTTCCAACAAGGTTGAGCGGGCTATCTAATTTTCCCCTGCATTTAATAGCGGTATTGCAGATTGCAATGCCGCTTTTATTTTTATCCAAAACACTGCAAAAAAGGCGGCTGCAAAGCA
>JAZUSG010000083.1:0-10373 GCA_045606605.1 Faecousia sp. | reverse complement strand
GTTTCCTGCTGGGGATGCTTTCGGCCACCCTGGGGCGGTACATTGGCAACCGTACCTTCCAAAATTTTCAAAAGAGCCTGTTGAACACCTTCGCCGGAAACATCTCTTGTGATCGATGTATTTTCACTCTTACGGGCGATTTTATCCATCTCATCGATATAGATAATACCCCGCTCTGCTCTCTCAAGATCAAAGTCAGCGGCCTGCAACAGGCGCACCAAAATATTTTCTACATCATCGCCCACATAGCCAGCTTCTGTCAAGGTTGTCGCATCGGCGATTGCAAAGGGCACATCCAGTATCTTTGCCAAGGTTTGCGCAAACAAAGTCTTACCGGAGCCGGTAGGGCCTATCAGTAAGATATTACTTTTTTGGAGCTCAACATCCGCATCGGCAGCAAAGTAGATACGCTTATAATGATTATATACAGCTACAGACAGAGCAATTTTTGCATTCTCCTGTCCAATGATGTATCCATCCAGGTATGCCTTAATTTCAGCAGGAGTCGGCATATCCTTCGGAACATCGGAACTGTATTCATCTTCCTGCAACAGGTCGCAACAAGCCTGTACACAATCACTGCAGATATAAACGCCCGGTCCGGCTATTAGCCGCGCCTGGGTTTCGCCTTTGCCGCAGAAAGAACAGCAGATCGGCTGCTCATCTGTTTTAACCATGAAACAGTTCCGCCTTTCAAATTAATGACGCTCAAGAACCCGATCGACAAGGCCAAATTCTTTTGCTTCCTCAGAAGTCATAAAGTTATCGCGTTCACAGGCTGCCGTAACTTCCTCAACACTCTTGCCGGTGTTTTCGGCCATAATGCGATTCATACGCGCTTTAATGGTCTCCAAGCGCTTCATATGGATCGCCATATCAGTGATCTGACCCTTGGTTCCGGCAGAAGGCTGGTGAATCATAATTTCAGCGTTAGGCAGAGCCATTCTCTTGCCCTTGGTGCCGGCAGACAACAAAAACGCGCCCATAGATGCAGCCATACCTACACAAATCGTCGCCACATCACACTTAATGTACTGCATCGTGTCATAAATCGCCATACCTGCAGTAACACTGCCGCCGGGACTATTAATATAGAACTGAATGTCCTTGTCCGGATCCTGAGCCTCCAGGTACAGAAGCTGGGCAACGATCAGGCTGGCCGTGGTATCATTGACCTCTTCAGACAGGAAAATGATACGGTCATTTAACAGTCGGGAGAAAATATCATAGCTGCGTTCCCCGCGACTGGTCTGTTCAACTACATAAGGTACTAAACTCATGGTCATGTCTCCTTTCAAGGCTTGAAACATTCTAACCATTTGGATGGAAAATTATTCCTCGGTTGCTTCCTTTTCCTTGGGAGCCACGGCAACTGCATTATCCACGATCACCTTAACGGCCTTACGGGTCTCAAGGCTAACCTTCAGCTCGCTTGCAGGAACCATATCCTTGATCTTGGAAACTTCCATCTCGTACTGCTTTGCCATAGATTCATATTCAGCCTCGATATCCTCGTCAGAAACCGTAATACCTTCAGCCTCAACAATCTTCGCCAGAGTAACATTGACCTTAGCCTGCTTTTCAGCGGCAGGACGGAATGCGTTGCGCATGGTGGACAGGTCACCGCCCATCATCTTGGCGTACTGCTCAACAGAGTAACCGCTCATCTGCAGCTGGTAAGCAAAGCGCTCCATCTGGGTGTCCAGTTCAGCTTCTACCAGGGATGCAGGCATATCAACGGTAGCATTTTCAGCAGCCTTGTCTACACAAGCCTGTTCAAAAGCGTTGTCAATCTGCTTCTGAGCAGTTTCCAGAGCCTTTGCGCGGATATCAGCCTTCAGCTCGTCGAGAGTTTCAAACTCGGAAACATCCTTAGCGAACTCGTCATCCTGCGCAGGAACGTTAGTAACAGTGACCTTGTTCAGCTTAACGTGGAATACAACAGCCTTACCGGCCAGGTCAGCGTGATAATCTTCGGGGAAAGTGATGTCAATATCCTTCTCCTCGCCGGCAGACATACCAACGATCTGCTCTTCAAAACCGGGAACAAAAGAGCCGGAGCCCAGTTTCAGGTCAAAGCTTTCACCCTTACCGCCGTTAAAGGGAACACCGTTATCAAAGCCTTCAAAGTCAATATTGGCGGTATCGCCCATCTCAGCTGCGCGCTCCACAGTCTCGGTGGAAGCAACATTCTGTGCCATGCTATCCAGCTCAGCCTGAACCTTTTCGTCGGTTACAACAGCTTCTGCCTTTTCTACCTCGATACCCTTGTAATCGCCCAGGGTTACTTCGGGATAAACATCGGTAGTGATGGTGATGGTAACAATGCCTTCGTCGCTGATATCAATATTGGTCAGGCTGGGGCGGCCAACGGCCTTAACTTCCTGCTTAACCACAGCAAAGTCATAGATTTCGGGGAAAATCTCTTCCAGGCCATCTTCATAGAAAACGTGTGTGCCATACATAGATTCGATCATCTTACGGGGAGCCTTGCCCTTGCGGAAACCGGGAATCATAATATTCTTGCGTGCCTTCAGATAAGCCTTCTGAACGCCGGATTCCATCAGTTCTTTATCAATCTCCACCACGATGGTAGCTTGATTGCCATTTCTTTCGTTGCTCTTAATGTTCATTGTGTATATCCTCCCAATTTTCTGGCCGCCGAAACGACCATCCATTTACATTTTTTGTATCCGATTTATATTAGCAAATTATGCTGCAAATGTCCACACTTTTCTTGAAAAAATTCTTAAAAAATGCGATATGGCATAAAATTCAGACGGTCAGCCGAAACCAATCGATAAAAAATACCATCCCACTGGCCTTCCATTGCCAGTCCGTGGGCCGGTCCATGCAAATGGCCGTAATAACACTCCTGCACGCCATAGGTTTTCAGAAGTGCAATAATCTCATCGCAGCAATAGCCTTTATACATAGGCGGGTAATGAAGAAACACCTTTTTCGGCATATCTCCAGCTGATTTCAGTGAGGATTCCAGTCGGATTAATTCACGTTTGAAAACTTTTTCATCGTGCTTATCGCTACGTTCTTCTTCATAAAACCAACCGCGAGTACCGCAGATCGCATAACCGTCATATTCAAAATGATTATTATTCAGGATTTTTAAATCAGAAAAGCCGTTTCTGTCACAGAAATCATAAAACTTCCCCGCCGTACTCCACCAATAGTCGTGATTACCCTTCAGGATAATCTTTCTACCGGGAATTCCGTTAATCCAGGCAAAGTCCTCCCGGGAATCCTCCAAATTTAATGCCCAGGAAAGGTCGCCCAGCAACACAGTCGTATCCTCCGGCCGGATCACTGAAAAACCATCTTTTAGCTTATCTAAATAACCTACCCAAGCACCACCAAAAATATCCATAGGTTTTGGCGCGCCAAGACACAAATGCAGGTCGCCAATTGCATACAGTGCCATCGGATCACTCCCTTATACGGCCGGGACGTTTCTTCGAAAGAATCAAAGTATCCTTACTAACGCCGGTTGCAGAGCGGTAATCCTGCAGTCCACTAAAGGAAACTGCAGCGTCCGCAGACGCTTCATAGTGATTGGAGCGATAAATGCGGGTTACAACAGAATCAATGCGATCTGCGCTGATAACTGCGGAAAAAAGCACATCGTTTAATTGGGCTTTCTGCTCATCGTCAATGTGAAAAACGCCCTTATTATTACAAGCATTCACAAATTGAACTACCTGCTCAACGCCAAACATCTTGAAAACTAAAGTCTCGAAATAGTTCACTGTATCTGATTTTAGATTTAGGTTCGCAACCAAAAACTCGCCTCTGTTTAGCAGATCCCACACAGCGCTGTTTTCAACGCTGGTATAGATTACAAAATCGATTGGAAGGCCCATCGCCTTCGCATAAACCACTGCCGTAAATTCAGAAAAATCTTCATCTGTTATGGCAATATGGCAGCCGGCGCCTGACTTCTCCAATGCTGAATATACACCGAAGATAAGTGCAATTTCAATGCCAATTCTTGCCCATCCGTTAGGATACCGGCTTCTGTCATCGCTATCAAGCAACAAACTATACAGGCATCTGAGCAGATAGTCATAAGAACCTTCCGGATTGCGCCACACTTCCGCAACAACCAGTTTGTGGTGCATCGGCTCCAGTTTGATTGGAGACCGCCCAAGCAAACACTCCACGTCCCAACTGGAAATACGACTACCAAAGAAAAAGTTCAAAACTTCTGCGATCGTATCGCACACACTCTGGCCGCGCATTTTATGCAGCTGGTCATCCGTAAATTTAGGCAAGTGAAACGGTGCAAACTCACCGCCATCCGGCGCATAGGTTTCGTGCAAAGCGCGGTATGCCGTATAGGTTTCGTGGACATTTCTTGTACTTACATAGAGCATCTCTTTATCACTCCCAAGGCATTGTTCCAGAAAATATTTTCAATCGTTTTATCGCTAAGACCGCGCATTTGCAGTCTATCCGCTAAAATCGGGTAATCCTGCACACTGTTCATTCCATAGGGCAGGCGGTCCATTCCGTCAAAATCCGAACCAAGAGAAATATGTTGATCATCACCGGCAACGTGCAGAAAGTGTAATATATGATCGCAAACTGTATCAACCCCGGGGTTATTTCCCAGGAAATCTGCATACAGGTTTATTCCGACGGTGCCACCTGTTTTGCAAATGGCATCATACATTTCATCTGTTAGGTTACGGGGAACATTCCATACGGCGCGGCTATTGGAGTGGGAAGCAACGATCGGTTTTTGGCTCAGTTCCACAATCTCCCAAAACGCAGCATCGCTAATGTGGCTCACATCCACAACCATTCCCAAACGCTGGGCCTCGTAAATATAAGCTCTCCCCTGCTCTGTCAGGGTTCCACCGGTTTCGCAAGATCCGGTCAAGGGATTCTCCTCATTCCAACCCAGTGTTGTCATCCGAAATCCGATTTTATAGAGATCCTCTAAAAGATCTGTGTTGTAATCAAAACCTGCAGGACCCTCAATGGTCAAAATTGCAGACATAATTCCTTGCAAAGCATTTTCTTCTATTTCCTCAGCACTGTATGCAAGGCGTATTTTGTCGCCGTTCTTCTCAACCTCGCTAAGAATTGCTGCCAGTTCCCGTTCGAAAAGTCCGAAAACAGAAAGGTTATCCGGCAAATCTAACAAGGGTGAAGTAAAGCAAGCAAAACACTGGGCATATTTCGGTAACACACTTGCTTTTTCCAGGTCAATATGCAAGTCATTATTTTTTAAACTATCGATTCTGTCAAACTTATCCCCAAGGAGGGCAAAAGCTGTATCACAATGCAGGTCAAAGACCGGAAATTTCATACAAAAGCGTCCTCCAAATGATAAATTACTGGTTTTTTAGTATTCATTCCGTCGGGGGCATAAATTTCAATCACATCAAAACGCGGTTGTAAGTCGGTCGGGTACTGAGAAAGATACAGTTCCGCAGTAGTGCGAATGCGGTTTTGCTTGTATGCGTCGACAAACTCTTTTGCATCTGCAAAACGGTCATTCTTTCGAAGCTTAACTTCTACAAAAATCAAGCATTTTTTGTCCGCAACAATCAAATCGATCTCACCAAACCGGCAACGGTAACCGGATGCAATTAGCTTGTATTTCTTCTTTTGAAGATATTGCGCAGCGAGAGATTCGCCCCACGCGCCGATTAAATTATTTCTTCCCATAGAAACTCTTTAAAAAACTATCCCGATGAATCGGGCACGGGCCAAATTTTGTCAGCGCCTCATAATGAACCTTTGTACCATACCCCTTATGTACATCAAAACCATACTGTGGGTAGATTTTACTCTGCTCCACCATATAATCATCTCTCGTAACCTTCGCAAGTATGGAGGCAGCAGCTATGCTGGCGCTATGGCCATCGCCGCCAACAACAGTTTCCAAAGGAATACCAAAATCTTTTGCGCGATTACCGTCAATAAGGAGAAAGTCCGGCTTTTGACTCAAGCTTGCAATTGCCCGCTCCATAGCCAAATAAGTTGCCTGCAGAATATTGATCTGATCAATTTCCGTATTATCTGCAAAAGCAATACCATATGCGATAGCCTTTTCACATATTATCGGGAACAATTCTCTCCGTTTTTTATCCGAGAGCTTTTTGCTGTCATTTATACCAGCAATTTCCACATCAGGCGGCAAGATAACCGCGGCTGCACAGACAGGACCGGCAAGCGGTCCGCGGCCGGCCTCATCAACACCGCAAATATAGGAATAGCCCTCGGCAGAACGCTTTTTCTCGTACTGCCACATATCGATCATGCCAAATCCTCCGGAGTTTCCAGGGTAAAATATCCCAATTTTCCGCTGCGGTATTCGTCCAACAAAACCTTAGCCATTCTCTCGGTGTGAATCTCACCTTTTGCCAGCAAATATCCGCGTTTACGACCGGCTTCTTCTAAAAGCACATACCCAGGTGTTCCCTGTTCAGCCTCTATTTTGTAGCGCTCACTGAGAGTATGGGGATAGAATTTAAGCATCAACTCCATAAGTCTTGCCGCTAACTCTTCAATATCAATGACGCCTTCTTTCACCGCGCCGGTATATGCCAGCATCATACCAACATTGGGGTCGTCAAATTTCGGCCATAGGATACCAGGTGTATCCAGCAAAAGCAATCCACTATCCACATTAACCCACTGCTTTCCGCGAGTAACACCCGGTCTGTTTTCAGCCTTTGCGCCCTTGCGGCCGGAAATTTGATTGATAAGTGTAGATTTACCCACATTAGGAATACCCACAACCATAACTTTCAGCGGCTTATTCATTCCTTTTGCTGCATTTCTTTCGATTTTTTCTCTCAAAACTGAGCAAACAGCAGGCTTAAAGTTTGAAATACCCTTTTTAGTTTTGCAGTCGGTAGCAACTGCCGCGAAACCTTTTTCGCGGAAGTATTGAAGCCACTTTTTTGTAGCTTCATTATCCGCAAGATCCATCCGATTGAGCACAATTATCCGTGGCTTATTGCCGCAAATTTGATCGATATCCGGATTTCTGCTTGAGATCGGTATTCTCGCATCTACAATTTCACAGACCGCATCCACAAGTTTTAAATCTGCTTCGATCTGTCTTCTGGTTTTCGTCATGTGGCCAGGATACCACTGAATATTCATCTTGTCCTGTTCCATTACTCCAGTGCCCCAATTCTGTTTAGTTCACGCTTCTCAGTATCCGGATCCACGCCGGGAATAACAAGAAAAATTGCTTTCCCTAAAATTTCACGTCTGTCAATTAAACCAATCTCAATACTCCGGCTATCCTTTGAGTCATTTCGATTATCACCCATCACAAAGATGCAGCCTTCATCCACAACAAGCGGAAAGTCAATACCTTCATAAAGGTTCGTTGGTGTATTGATATAGGGTTCATACAGCACCTTATCATCAATGTATACCAAACCGGCATTAAAATCGATATCGACTTTTTGTCCCTCTGTAGCAATTACGCGCTTAATAATCGGCTCTCCGCCTTTAAAAGAATCCTTACTGGCAACAATAATGTCTCCGGCCTTCGGATTCTTATAAACAGCATTACTTAGAACAATCAATCTGTCTCCATTTTGCAAGGTTTGCATCATTGAAGGTCCGGACACAACAACAATACGGAAAAGAAGCATTACAACAAGCAAAACACCTGATAAACCAAACACAATGTCATGCAAATAAGAAAGTATATTCTTCTGTCTCTTTTTCTCGTTGGCAGCATTGTCTTTTTGCTGAGTTTCCAGCTCATTCATTTCAGAATTATCCATATGCTACCTCCTTCTATACATAGTTATACTAGTACATTATATACTATTTTAGGCAATAAAAAAAGAGGGTTGCCCCTCTTTTTTTACGGAATTTTAAATTAAACCTTTTCCTTGATCTTTGCTGCCTTGCCAAGACGGTCACGCAGGTAGTACAGCTTAGCGCGACGTACTTTGCCCTTACGGACAGTTTCCACATTGGCAATACGGGGGGAATGAACGGGGAATACCTTCTCACAGCCAACGCCGTAGCTAATACGACGAACAGTGATAGTCTCGCCGATTCCACCGTGCTTGCGAGCAATGATGGTGCCTTCAAACACCTGGATACGCTCACGGGAGCCTTCCTTGATCCGCACATGTACACGAACGGTATCGCCAACCCGCATTTCGGGCAGCTCTTCCTTCATATACTGGCTGGACAGAGCCTTAACTAAATCCATATCTTTGTCCTCCTTAATATTAGGCGTTCATGCAGCGAAACTCCGGTGATATGGTTCCCGGCGTTGCAGAGGACTCACCTTGCTTTTTCAGACCGATGTATTTTAGCATATATAATGCAAAAAATCAAGTGTTTTTTTAGAAAAAACACTTGATTTTTCCATATTATTGTGACTTTTTTATGTATCAGCACCAATTTTTCTCTTATACTGATTCCAATTTTTACCGCACAGTGCGCATATGATCGTACCGCAAACAGCAATCGCAAGCCATATGAGAATGGTAACACCCCAATTAAACTTTTCTGTGATCACCGCAATGCCATAAGTCGAGGCAGCGCTACCCACATATGTGCAAGAATTAAGCAGTCCAGATACAGTTGAGACTTTGTCTGTATTTTTAAAGTATGCCGGCAGCATACAAATCAGCATCAAGTTGACGCCGTGCATACCACCTGTGAGCATCGCAAACATAAAAATAGATATTGCAGCGCTTACGTTTGTAAGTAAACTTAATCCAAGAGCTGCCAGTGCGCCAATGCCAAAGAAAATCGCAGCACATACAAACAAATTACTAATTTTCCTTGTGTAGATCTCCGTTGCGACCTGGAAGCTTAAAATGCTGAATATCGGCAAAATCACACCTGTCAAGATAGAAATTTCATTGCTAAGATTAAATGTTTCGGCAACATAAGAAGGCATCCAGGTGGTTACGCCGTCGCGAAGCATCCCCTGTAGAAAAATTGCAATCATTGCAAACAGGATAAACGGTGTAATAATTCCTGTCGTCTTCTTTTCGGCTTTCTCTTTATTTACAGGAACAACTTTCACATCGTATGCAAACTTGTTCCAAATAATGATCATAACAAACGCAAGCACTGCAGAAGCAACAAATACTGCCTTCCAGCTAAACGCAGAAATCATTATTGGAGCAAGAAGATACACTAAAATTGTACCAATACTGCTTCCCCAAGAAACTTTTGTAACTGCATGTGTGTAATCCGAATCAGATAAAACAGCAGACATAATTTTGACAATTGGAGGCCACATAAGACTTTGCGCGAAACCGTTAATGCTCCAAACAATTGCCATTTGGTATGGAGTTTTGCAGAAAGCGATCAGAAAATTCATCAAAACAGTTATTGAAAGACCGTACATAACCAGCCTTTTCGGAGATGTCTTGTCTCCAAATATTCCACTAATTATCTGGCCAATTCCATAGGTAATAAAACTGCCTGTCAAAGATATAGACAGTAAACTCTTTGAGTATCCAAGTGCTGTTTGCATTTCCGCGATAATAGCGCCATAATTGATACGCGTCATATAGCTGATCATATATGTAACAGCAAACAGAAATACCAAACTATTTATCTGCTTTTTGTTGGAAAGTTTAACTGCTTCCATAATGCGCACATTCCTTCCATGGATGTCAATTCGTAAATCTGTGTTACCTACCACACAAGCTAAAACTATAGCACAAAACCAAGATGTAGTCAATCCGCAATTATTATAGAATCAAATTGATTCAACTAATCGCAGTCACTGTAGTATGCACTATTGTACTAAATTTATCTACAAGACCGCTTGCATTAGTTCAACTCTATTTCGTCGCTTTTGTAAGTTAGCCGAGCAGATCTCACGCATATTATCCATATTATTATCTCATTCAGTCGTAGGAACTGTCCGGTGGACAGTTCCAGACGCAAAAAACTCCACTCTTTCGAGTGGAGCTTTTGTGTTCGCGTTACCTATCTTCCTGGGTAGGCCAAGTATTGTCGCGCTGTCCGCAACAGTCCGGTGGACTGTTGCAAGCGCAAAAAAACCTCCTACTTTCGTAGGAGGTTTTTTGTGTTCGCGTTACCTATCTTCCCGGGCAGTCGCCCGCCAAGTATTGTCGGCGCAAATGAGCTTAACTTCTGTGTTCGGGATGGGAACAGGTGGACCCTCATCGCAATCAACACGAACTATATATGTCAAAGCATTTATGCTCTAACAACCCTATTTTTTACGCTGTTAAAAATGGTGACCCGTACCGGATTCGAACCGATGTTAACGGCGTGAGAGGCCGCTGTCTTAACCACTTGACCAACGGGCCATGGTGCACCTTCAGGGACTCGAACCCGGGACCCACTGATTAAGAGTCAGTTGCTCTACCAACTGA
>JAZUSG010000082.1:0-8813 GCA_045606605.1 Faecousia sp. | reverse complement strand
GGGCAGGGACAGGGACTTGGAGTAGGAGTAGCAGACGATGGTATCCCGGTAGATGGTGGGGATAAAGGGCACTTCCACCCCGTCGTAGGCCAGCTCCCGGTAGGGCTCATCTGCGATGATGTAGATGGGGTGGCCGTACTGGGCGGATTTGCGCTCCAGCAGCGCGCCCAGCTGCTCCAGAGTCTTGCGGGTATAGACCACGCCGGAGGGGTTATTGGGGGAGTTTACGATCACACCCACGGTATGCTCCGTAATGGCCGCCTCTACCCAATCCAGCCGAATCTGAAAATCCGGGATGTCCGGCTCTACCACCTTGAGGGCACAGCCGGCATTTTGGGCAAAGGGCAGATACTCCGAGAAGTAGGGGGCAATGGCGATCAGCTCACAGTTAGGAACGCTGAGAGCCTGAAAGACCGCGCACAGCTCCGGGGATGCGCCGCAGCCCAAAAACAGTTCCTCTGGGGTAATGTCTGTGCCGAAGCGGTGGTTAAGATCGTCTGCGATGGCCTTTCTTGCGGCCATATCACCGGCAGCGCTGGTGTAGCTGTGGGATGCCAGCACGTCCATATTCTCCAAAATATCCCGGATGGCTTCTGCGATCTGAGGCGGGGCGGGCAGACTGGGATTGCCGATGGTAAAGTCGAATACATTTTCCTTTCCGATGACTTGGGAACGGGCAGCGCCGTACTCAGCCAAATCCCGGATAGCGCAGCGGTTATCGCCCATAGAAAAGGCGGTTTGATTGTACATAATGGGTTCTCCTTGGTGTTACAGAGTATAAAGGGGCGCGGGTGGATCATACCGCTGCGGCTTATATGTAACAGAGCCGATGGGTTTGCCTTCCACGCCGTATTTGGGGTTATAGCCAAAAAGGTTTACATAACTATCTAAGTCCGCTTTCTCGATTTCCATAGCTTTCATAACCTCCACCGTTGCCAGCACATCGTCCACCGCCCGGTGGGAGTTGACCACCTGGTCGGATAGGCCGTAAACCTCAATGGCGTTGCATAGCTTGTGGGGGTAGCTGTGCCGATCTTTATAGACGGTGAGCAGATCCAGCTTGTCTTTGCCCTTTAAGATGGAGGGGTCGCCATCCCGCAGCAGCAGATAAAAGAGAAAGCTTAAGTCAAAATGGGCATTATAGGCAAGCAGCAGGGTATTGCCGGCAATCATCCGGGCAATATCTGTGCAAAGCTTCGTTTTCGGAATGCCCCGCTGGGCAAGATCTTCGTTGGAAATGCCGGTCAGTTGCTGGATCTTCGGAGGCACAAATCCGCCGGGGCTTAAGGCGATCAGCTCGTCATATTCTTCTGTTACCACAAGGTGGTCGTCCTGCCGCTCTACCACGACTGCGGCAAATTCAATGATCTCATCCCGACTGTAGATCAGGCCGGTGGTCTCCGTATCAAAGAGCATAAGCCGGTCATAGCGGGCAAATAAGGCATCAAGCATAAGATTCTCCTTTATAAAGCGCAAGCGCGCGGCGGAATTTGCTGGCAGGCTGCACTTGCAAATGGAATTTCGTCGCTAATATTTTTGCAAAGGCATCACAGGCATCTTTAGAGCCGGATTTTAACTCTACCTCAACTTCGCAAAGGGGCAATTCCCGGCTGCCGCCCATCAAAATGCCTTCGTCCAGGGCAATTTCCACAGAACCGTCCGGCAGGGCAACCGTTTTTGCGATCCGGGTAAATTTCGCGCCGCACACCGGGCGCAGACTCTCCTGCACGATACTGGAAAAATCTGCGGGACAGCCCAAAGCAGGAAATTTCAAAACCGCTTCTTCAATGGTTTCACAGGGGATCTCCCACTCAGACCGGGCAGAACCGGAGGGCGTTTTCAGAGTACAAACCGGTACACCGTTTTCCATGCGCTTGCGCAGGGTATAGTGCCGGGCGGAAAGTGCGCCGGAGGGGGTATCGTAATAAACAGTTTCCATGGTTAGGATCTGTCGATCGCCGGAAAAAGCCCGGTCGATCTCCGTTAAAACAGAGGGTACTGCGTCAAATTTCCACTCATATTCGGTGCTCATGGCCGCCCCTCCCATCCAAATTTTTTCTCATTATACACCTTCCTGCCACTTGATGCAAGTATCTTTCACAGATAACCTGTTCCGACAAAAAAATCGCCCGTTCCGTGGTAGGATTTTCTTATACAAAGGAAGGAAGTGGGAAAATGGTTTCGATCGACTCTTATGTGCGGCGGGGCAAACATACACTGCGGCGGTGGATGGTGGATCCCCGGGTACATACGTTTATGCGGGGCAGCGGGTATTTTGCGGCAGGCTTTGCCCTCAGCGCCGCAAGCCTTGGGCAGGGATTTTTGCCCCTGCCCCTGGCGCTGGTGTGTGGGTGCAGCGGCTTGCCGGCACTGCTTAGCAGCTTAGGGGGACTTTTGGGTTACCGGGTGTTTTGGGGCATCCAGCAGCAACCGGTTTTGTGGCTGGCAGTGGGACTTTGCGTGGCGCTTTTATTGGGAGCAAAACGTATCAGCCGGGATACGCCCCTGCTGCTGCCGGCAATTGCCGGGCTCATCGTGGCATCCGCCGGGGTACTGTTTCAGACTTTGGGGGCAGAGGATTCACCCATTGCCCTTTACTTAATTCGGGTGGGACTGGCTGCCGGCGCAACGTGGCTCTTTGCCCAAATCCGCAAGGGGCGCAATCCGGTGCTGGAATGGCTGACCTGCGGCTTGGCGGTGCTGGCGCTGGTGCAGATCGTACCGGTTCCCTGGTTTAGTTTGGGTTTCTTTGCTGCCGGTATTTTGGCGGTGGTGGGGGCGTTTCCTGCAGCAGCCATTGCGGGACTTGCGTTGGATATTGCGGGTGTTACGGCCGTTCCTATGACGGCGGTGATGGTGCTTGCCTATCTGCTGAGATTGCTGCCCCGGCCTTTGGGTTGGGTGGGCAGCGCAGTGCCGGGGGTTATGTATCTGATTGTGATGTGGCTGTGTAAGACCCAGGATCTGCTGCCTCTGCCGGCGCTGATGGCAGGTACGGTATTGGGCGGATTTCTCCCAGTTCCGGGGAAGATCCCCCATCGGCGGGGGGAGACCGGCGCTGCTCAGGTGCGGCTGGAGTTGGCGGCGGGGGTGCTGGCGCAGACCCAGCAGCTTTTGCTGGAAGTAGCGGAAGTGCCGGTGGATGAGGACGCGCTGGTAAGCCGGGCAGGGGAGCGGGCCTGCGGCAGCTGCCCCAATCGCAAAGGCTGCAAGGATACGGAAAGGCTCGCAATGTTGCCGGGACTGCTGCTCCACAAACCACTGCTGCAGACCGAGGAGCTGCCCATTATTTGCAAAAAAAGTGGGCGATTCTTGGCAGAGCTCCACCGTTCCCAAGAGCAGCTGCGCTCCATCCGGGCAGACCGGGAGCGGCAAAAGGAATACCGGGCGGCAGTGATCCAGCAGTATCAGTTTTTGTCGGAGTTTTTGCAGGATCTGTCTGATAAGCTACCCCGCCGCACCGAAAAAACGGCGGTGTATTCTGCGCAGGTGGGCGTATTCGGCAATCGGCCCGAGGAGGAGAACGGAGATCGGTGTCTGCGTTTTCCCGGCACAGAGGGGAAATACTATGTGCTGCTGTGCGATGGTATGGGCACCGGACTGGGGGCGGTGCAGGAGGGTCGGACGGCGGGGGTGATCCTCCGCAGGCTGCTATCTGCCGGCTATCCCGCGGAATATGCCCTACGCAGCGTCAACAGCATTTGCGCCCTACGGGACAGAGCCGGAGCGGCAACTATGGATCTGGCAGAGATCCAATTGGATTGCGGCAGAGTCCATTTGTATAAATGGGGCGCTGCACCATCCTATCTGATTGGTACGGTGGGCGCGGAGAAAATCGGTACGGCCAGCCCACCTCCGGGACTGTCCGTTACGGACTACCGGGAGCAGACGGAACATCTGACCCTGCGGCGGGGACAGACTCTGGTGATGGTCAGCGACGGGGTCAGTGAGTCAGAGGCATTGCGCTGCTGTGCAGACGGTGCGGGAAAAACCGCCGGAGAGGTGGCAGTGGCGATCCTGACCTCCAATGAGATCAGCGGGCAGGATGATGCCACGGTGGTAACCATCTCCTTAGAGCCGTCAATGGAATGATAAAAATGAGCAGGTGTCGCAACACCTGCTCATTTTTGTAAAAGAGACTTGACAAAGGTTTGTCTACTGTGTTAGACTACAGATAGAGTCTAATGCGTTAGACAAGGAGGGATACCTATGGAAACACCGAAAATCTTTGAGAGTGAATACCGGTTTTGTCTGATCCTGTGGGAGCGTGCGCCGATAACGGCGGTGGAGCTTGTTAAACTCTGCCAGGAGCAGCTGGGTTGGAAACGCACCACTACCTATACTGTGATCAAACGGCTGGGAGAGCGGGGCGTTCTGAAAAATGATGGGGGTACGATTACACCTCTGGTTTCCAAGGAGGATGCCCAGGCAAGGGAGATCAGCGTGTTGATGGAGGAGAAATTCCAGGGTTCGCTGCCGGCATTTATTGCGGCCTTTACCAAGCACCAGAAGCTCTCCCAGGGGGAACTGGACGAAGTGCAGCGAATGATCGACCGGATCCGGAAAGGAGAGTCCCAATGAGCGAGATTTTTCTGAAGGTCCTCAATATGAGCATTTCCGCTACCTATTTGGTGCTGGCGGTATTGCTGCTGCGGCTGCTCATAAAGAAAGCGCCCAAATGGGTGAGCGTACTGCTGTGGGGGATCGTGGCGGTGCGGCTGATCTGCCCCGTTTCCATTGAGAGTATCTTAAGTCTCATTCCCAGCGGGGAAACGGTCAGCCCGGAGATTATGATGGATTGGACACCGGAGATCCAGACCGGGATTTCTTCTCTGGATTCGGTGGTCAATCCGGTCATTTCGGAGACCTTTGCGCCGGATCCTCTTACCAGCGCAAATCCTTTGCAAATTTTAATTCCCGTTGCTGCAGTTTTTTGGTTGACAGGGGTGGGGATTATGCTGATCTATACGGCAGTGAGCTTTTTGCTGCTGCGGCGGAAGGTTGCTGCGGCGGTGCGGCTGAGAAACCGGATCTATCAAAGTGAAAAGGTGGCATCGCCCTTTGTGCTGGGAATCATAAGGCCGAAGATCTACCTGCCTTTTGCAATAGACGGACAGAATATGGAGTATGTGATCGCCCACGAAATGTCTCATATCCGCCGCAAGGACCACTGGTGGAAGCCACTGGGCTTTTTGAGCCTTACCATCCACTGGTTTAACCCGTTGATGTGGATAGGTTATGTCTTCTTATGCCGGGATATTGAGCTTGCCTGCGACGAAAAGGTCATCCGGAAACTGGACAGCGACGAAAAGGCCAACTATACCCAGGCGCTGGTCGCCTGCAGTGTGGGTCGCCTCAGGATTGCCGCCTGCCCCTTGGCCTTCGGCGAGGTGGGCATAAAGGAAAGGGTGAAATCTGTACTGAATTATAAAAAACCTGCCTTTTGGATCATCGTGGTTGCTATTGTTGCCAGCATTGTGACGGCAGTCTGCTTCCTGACAGACCCTGTCAAGGAAGAGGAAGGTACAGAACAGTTTTTCTCTGAAGGATATCTCTTCTTTGATATAGGCGCAGAGTCTATGGAGAGCATTAAAAGCTGTACAATCATTCACGATGGAAATCACACAGAACTGATTCTTTCGGAAGAAGATACGTTATTGTTTGCGCGGTATGCATATACGGATAAAGTCCCTGTGCCGGAATTAAGCGAGGTTTTTACATATCCCAAAACCAAGCACATACAGATTGCTCTTGGCGACCGGAAGGTCTTGTTGTATCTCATGCAGGATGGCCGTATCGCTGTAAATCTTCCCGAAAAGGGCTTTTGTATGTATCAGGCGGAGGAACAGGATGTCATCACACCGGCAAAGTATGAGCAACTGGTTGCCAAATATACGACAGAGCCGAATACCCCCAACAAAGATCAGCAATCCCAGCCGACGATCACATTTCAGGTAAACAGTTCCCGCCCTGAATATACCGCCGTTGTGAACTATAGCAACGCAAGTGCGGTCACTGCCCAATCGATTACCATTACGGATCGTGCTGCAAAGAAGGATATCCAGACAATCAATGTGTCCGGCAATGAGCTGTTTGCGGAAAGTGTGATATATGTTGCAGATGTGACATTTGACGGAAATTTGGACATTCTCATACCCTATCAGCGGCCTGCCAGCGCTGCCTATTTCCAGGCGTATGTGTGGCAGGAGAGCGAAGGCCAATTCGTTTACGCACCTCAGTTTGAAAATCTCCCTAATTTCGTAATCGACAAAGAAAATAATCGCATTCTGACCACGCGGACATCCAGCCAAATTACATCCTATAGCATCAGCTATTACGATGCAGAGGCCAAGGATTTCAGACCCAGCCATTCGATTTACTGGGAGCCGGATGCAAGCGACAGTAAAATGCACTTTGTGGAACAGCATGATATAAACGGCGTTACGGTCATTGTGAAGGATTGCCAGGTGGAAAAAAGCAGCTATTTGGATGTGAACAAGGCCGATCCTCAAATTGCGGAATACTTTGCCGCCGGTTCTTTCTGGGATTTGGACAGCCAGAAATGGAAAAACCAATTCTATAAACTCTCCCAAAACGGCACCACAGAGGGCACGGAAGATCCATATCCCATTCGGGAGATAACGGATGAAACCGTCTCAACAAAAGGTGACATAAAGTTTTTCAATAACGGCCAACTCACCCTAAGGGTTCCCAATTCCTGGAAATGCTTTACAACCAGCGGAGAAGATGATGTTGCTTATTATTTCCGGGATCCTGTATGGGGTGAAAAATGCCAGCTTCGGGTTAATGTTACCTTTGCGCACTATTACAGCGGCAAAGAGCTTACGCAGGAGGATTGTCTGAAGGCCCTTTCCAGATTTTATGAAGATGTAGCAATCGAATCTCTCTCAAAAGAGACGATCCGGGGCTACGCCTGCACAAAATTGGTCTATTCCTATACGGAAGATAATACAAAGTTTATCAAAATTTCGTATGATGGTTTAATAGAAGGCCCCCGGCTTTACGAATTCGTAATAAAATGCCCTGCAGAGGAAAGGGAAAACTACAAAAATACATTTTCAAGCATTATGAACTCTGTACAGTTTCTCCTAACCGACGGTGAAATTTCCTCACTTCCGCTGGATGAGGCATATGCGTATGCGGAAAAACAGTATAAAGAGGAGCCCTTAAACCATCGGTACATCTGCGATTTGCAGCCAGAAACGCAACAGATTATTGCGCTGAACGGTAAATATTATCAGTCCTATGTGGCACCGAATGTGGATATCCGCTATATTTGGATCAGCCAAGCGGAATTCCCGGATAACAGGCAATCTCTGTGGGACTGGTATCCCGTGGGCTCTTCCCGGGTCTACTCCCTGGATCTGCTGGGAAAAATAGATGAGGGCCGCAAAGGTGGCGAAACCGATCAGATAGATCCTGCTGATATGCTGTTGCTTTCCGTCCTGTATAACAATCAATCCTTCTATTGTTATGAAGGACCGTACAGCGAAAATGTGAAGCATACCATTTCGGATTATCACAGGGACATTTGGAAGTTCACGGTTGTGGATATGGATGGCGACCGTAAGAATGAGCTTGCAGTGCAGTTCTTCGATGGAGATATACTCCTTCTCCGGCAGGATAACGGAGTCGTGTATGGCGATCTTTTCGGTATGCGCGGTATGTATCGAATTTTCAAAAACGGTACTTTCCTGTGGAATAGCGATGCAGGGAGCATTAACGGATGTTCTAAACTCCGGTTTACAGAAGAAGGCGCCAAAACCATAGAATTGTGGCGGGTGGAACGTGACGACTCCGGTGGCGTTACTTACTATGTGGATGACAAACAGGTCACGGAAGCAGAGTGGAACGCAATGATGCAACAAGATAATTCCGAAGAAGAGGTTTGGTTTACATATAGTGGATAAAACAGTGTATAAAAAAGAGAAAGGGGAATGCTCATGAGCACTTTTTTTCTAACAATTCTAAATATGAGTATATCGGCCAGCTGGATCGTCCTTGCGGTATTGCTTTTAAGATTACTGCTCAAAAAAGCGCCCAAATGGATCGCCGTACTCCTTTGGGGCATCGTAGCCATCCGGCTGATTTGTCCCATCTCCATTGAAAGTGTTATGAGCCTGATTCCCAGCCAGGAGACCATCAATCCCGGGATTTTGGTGGATCAAGCGCCTGTTACCGCTCCCAGCATTCCTGTGTTCGACGGCGTGGAAAATCCCGACATTATCGGCGGAGGCAGCCCTGTGATCGGGGATAACCCTGTAATTGGGGATAATCCTGTGACCGGTGAGCCCTCTGCGCCCACCGTGGATACAAGCGTCAATCCCTTGCAGATTGCCATTACCGTGTCGTCCTATGTATGGCTGGCGGGTATTGCCGGAATGCTGGCGTATACAGTCATCAGCTATTTCCGGGTAAAGGCGAAAATCGACACAGCCGTTCGCTTGCGGGATAACATTTTCCAGAGCGAAAGTGTGGTTTCGCCCTTTGTATTGGGCCTGATCAAGCCGAAAATTTATCTGCCGTTCTGTATGGACGGACAAGATATGGAGTATGTGATCGCCCACGAAAATGCCCACATCCGCCGCAAGGATCATCTGTGGAAGCCAATTGGATTTCTGATTCTCACACTCCATTGGTTCAATCCGCTGTTGTGGCTGGGTTATGTGCTGCTGTGCCGGGATATTGAGCTTGCCTGCGACGAAAAGGTCATCCGGAAACTGGACAGCGACGAAAAGGCCAACTATACCCAGGCGCTGGTCGCCTGCAGTGTGGGTCGCCTCAGGATTGCC
>JAZUSG010000081.1:0-2608 GCA_045606605.1 Faecousia sp. | reverse complement strand
CATGCGGATTCATGAAAAGCGGCGGGCCGAAGCCATACGGAAAGAATTGCAGCTGGTGCTGCGGCAGGAGGAGCGGCGCAAGGCCGCTGCAGCCAAGGTCCGTCCTGTCCGCTGGAAGCAGGAACTGGAGCAGAAGCTGCCGGAAAAGGTGTATGAAGGGCTGCAAAGCGCCTTTGGCAAGGCCTTTTCCCTGGTGTTCCGCAAGGGCGGGGCCATTCTCGAAAAGAGTTACCGCAAGGAAGAGCGCCTTACCGACCATCGGGTAGGCGACTATGTGCTGCGCCAGCAGGGCAAGCGCTCGGAGCTGCGCCGTATGCGCCGCACCGCGGGCCGTGCCAATTTTGCCAATCTGACTATGGCCACCGTGGAGGGCGTGGGCCTGGGCGCGCTGGGAATCGGAATTCCCGACATCGTGCTGTTTATCACCACGCTGCTGCGGGGCATCTATGAAACAGCCCTCAGCTACGGCTATGGCTACGATACGCCGGATGAGCAGATGCTGATTCTGAAAATGATGGAGGCGTCCCTGATCCCCGGCGACGAGGGAGAACTGCGGGACAACGAGGTGGATCGCATGCTGGTACATCTGCCGGACACGGTCAGACGGACCGAGCTGGAGGAGCAGATCCACAGTACCTCCTCCGCCTTTGCCATGGATATGCTGCTGCTGAAGTTCATACAGGGTCTGCCGGTGGTGGGCCTGCTGGGCGGCGCGGCCAATCCGGTGTATTACCGCAAGGTCATGCGCTATGTGGAGCTGAAATACCGCAAGCGCTATCTTTGGCAGCTTTTGAAGCGGGAGCAGAAAAGAAAATGAAAAAACGGAAGGGTTCGGCCCAATGTCACTAAGTTAAGAAATGCTGGGCCTCGCAGAAATGCGGGGCCCAGTTTTTTATAACTTTTTTCAATTGAACACTTGACAAATACGGTAAAATGTGCGGGCTTTTTGCTAACTGCGGTTAGCAAAAAGGCCTTTGTAGTTAGAGGTGTCCCCACCGAAAATTACAAGGAGGCCTAATCATGTCAAGTCAAACTCAAATTATAAAAGAGAAGCTTTCCCAAGCAATTTCTCAATTATGCGAAACATCATGGATGTTCACAAAAGATCCCGCCCGGAATTTTACAAGAGAACGGAAACTTCCTCTTCGTGAGGTTATTTCAGTTCTGCTCTGCATGGAGGGTGGTAGCCTTACTGGTGAACTGCTTCGTTATTTTGGATGTAGTCAACATACAGCTTCCAGCTCAGCGTTTATACAGCAGCGTCAGAAGATCAACGCATTTGCGTTTCCTTCTCTTTTTGACCTCTTTGTAAGAATGACCGACAAGGATAGATTATACAAAGGATATCGTTTGCTTGCGGCTGACGGCTCAGATATTCAGATCCCAACTAACCCTAAACATGAAGATAGTTACTTCCCAGGGGCGAATGGTCAGGCCCCGTACAACCTTCTTCATTTAGATGCTGTTTATGACTTGCTGCAACATACCTATGTTGATGCGGCTGTGTGTGGCCGACGGAATTGGAATGAAAAAGGGGTTCTTTGCAATATGGTTGTCCGTTCTAATATTGCAAAGGCCTTAATTATTGCCGACAGAGGTTATGAAAGCTATAATCTCATGGCCCATGTTCAGGAAAAGGGGTGGAAATACCTCATTCGTATCAAAGATATTCACTCTTCCGGTATTGCCTGCGGTTTGGAGTTGCCTGATCGTGATGTGTTCGATGTAAAGATTGATCTGAATTTAACTACACGGCAAACAAAAGAAGTGAAAAAGCTTTGCCAGAACAGAAATCGTTATCGTTTTGTTCCGATTGGTCATGCTTTTGATTTCTTGCCCAGAGAGAATCGTAAACACGATCCTGTTGTATTCTATCCCTTGCCTTTCCGTATTGTCAGGTTCAAAATATCTGACTCTGCTTACGAAACGGTTGTTACAAACTTGGGTACAGAAGATTTTCCACCGGATGAACTGAAACGTCTTTATGGTATGCGCTGGGGAATCGAAACTTCTTTTAGGGAATTGAAATACACAGTGGGCTTGCTCCATTTCCACGCAAAAAAGGTGGAGAACATTACCCAGGAGATATTTGCCAGACTAATCATGTACAACTTCACTGAATTGATTACCTCGCACGTAGTCATTCAAAAGCTCAACAGAAAATACCCTTGCAAAGCAAATTTCTCTGTTGCTGTACAGGTTTGCAGGCAATTTCTTCTTGGTAATATTTCTCCACCAGATGTTGAAGCTACCATAAGCAGGAATGTTTCTGTCACTCGCACTGGCAGATCTAATCCTCGTAATATGGTTGTAAAACACGCCGTTAGCTTCCTCTATAGAGTAGCATAATCTTTTGCCTTTGAATAGCTTTTTTAAGCGGATTTTTCAATCCGCTTACTTGTCATGCTCTTTTGACAGAAAAAGTGCATCCCTTGCGGGATGCACTCATTCATTATGGGACTACCTCTTGACCCAATGCCACTAACTTAGTGACATTGCCGTTTTACGGTGGCTGTTTGGTTTAGTCGGATGCAGGTGGTGCGGCGGGCGCTTCTGCGGGAGGTTCCGTGGGCTGAACGATCTTTGCAATGACCTTGTCGCGCTTTTT
>JAZUSG010000080.1:0-7207 GCA_045606605.1 Faecousia sp. | reverse complement strand
AGCGCACCACACCGGAGAGCTTTGAACTGCAGGGACTGCTTGCGCAAATGCGGGATGCCGGATGTAGCTATGCCATTATGGAAGTGTCCTCCCACGCGCTGGCGCTGGAGCGGGTAGCCGGTCTGCAGTACGCAGTAGCTGCCTTTACCAATTTGACGGAAGATCACTTGGATTTCCACAAGACTATGGAAAATTACTGCGATGCGAAGGCGGAACTGTTCCGCCGCTGCGACAGAGGCGTGCTCAACTGCGATGACGCTTGGTTTGACCGGATCGCAAAGTATGCAACCTGTCCCATCCGCACCCTTTCCGTAAAGGGTGGCGCTATGCTGCAGGCTGAAGATTTGGCACTGCATTCTGACGGCATTTCTTTTATCGCCGTAAGCGGAGAAGAACGGGTGGCGGTGCGCCTCCCCATCCCCGGGAAATTCACCGTTTATAATGCTCTGACTGCGTTAGGCTGCGCGATGGAACTGGGAATCTCCTTGAAAGATGCTGCCGACGCGCTGAAAAGCGCGAAGGGTGTTAAGGGCAGGGTGGAGGTTGTACCCACTCCCGGTACAGATTATACGGTGCTCATCGACTATGCCCATACCCCGGATGGCCTGGAAAATGTTCTCACCGCCGTGAAGGGCTTTTGCAAGGGTCGTGTGATCGCAGTCTTTGGCTGTGGCGGCGACCGGGATCCGGTGAAGCGCCCCATTATGGGACGGATCGGTGTGGAGCTTGCAGACCACGCCATTATTACCTCCGACAATCCCCGTACAGAAGACCCCGGAAAAATCATCCAGGATATCCTAAAAGGGGTAGATTCGTCAAAAAATAACTACGAAGTTTTGGAAAATCGGCCAAAAGCCATTCAACATGCTATGGACATTGCTAAAAAGAATGATATAATAGTACTTGCAGGCAAAGGCCATGAAACCTACCAGGAAATCTGTGGGGTAAAGCATCACTTGGACGAACGGGAAGTGGTGGCGGCCTACTTGGCGGAAAAGAGGAACGGATAATGGGTAGAATTACCTTGCAGCAAGCCGCCCAGTGGTGCGGCGGACGAATTGATCCGAAATATAAAGACATTACCTTCTGCGGCGCAAATAACGATAGCCGCAAATTAGAAACCGGGCAGCTCTTTGTGGTGCTGCAGGGGGCACGGGACGGTCACGATTTTATCCCCGCAGCTCTGGAAAAAGGTGCTGCAGCTGTGCTGTGTAACCGTTGCACCGGAGATTATCCCGCCATCGTGGTGGAGGATACCCGGTTAGCCCTGGGCAAGATCGCTGCCGGTGAACGGGACAGGATCGGTATGAAGGTGGTGGGTGTTACCGGCTCTGTAGGTAAAAGCACCACCAAGGAAATGATCTCTGCCGTGTTGGCAAGCAGCTACCGGGTGGCAAAGACTCCCGAAAATCACAATAACGATATCGGTATGCCTATGGCAATTTTGGGTATGCCCGAGGATACCCAGATCGCAGTGCTGGAAATGGGTATGAACCACTTCCGGGAGATCGCATATTTGGCATCTATCGCAAAGCCGGATATGGCGGTGATCATCAATATCGGCACGATGCACATTGAGCATTTAGGCTCTATGGAGGGCATTCTGCAGGCAAAACTGGAAATTTTAGAGGGTATGCCTGCAGATGGCGCGATCATCTTGAACGGTGATGATCCGCTGCTGTGGAATCAGCGGAAAATCCTGGATAAAGATACCCGCTATTTTGGCGTGGGCAATCCTGAGTGCGACCTGCGGGCAGAAAATATTCGGCAGGAAGAGGATGCCTTGTCCTTTACGGTCAAGTCCTCTGCAAGTGCTTTTTCCGTGGAAATGGCGCTCATTGGCGACCATTATGTGCACGATGCCCTGGCAGCCATTTGCGTAGGTATGCAGTATGGCATTTCTCCGGAGAAGATCCAGGGCAGCCTGTCCGATTTTCGGAATATGTCCGGCCGCCAGGAAATTTATCAAAAGAACGGCTTTACCATCATCGAAGATTGCTATAACGCAGGGCCTGAGTCTATGAACGCAGCCCTTTCTGTCTTGGGCAGCCGGCCCGGCCGCAGGATCGCGGTGCTGGGAGATATGCTGGAGCTGGGTGAATGTGCCGATGCGGAGCACTACAAGATCGGCAGAGTGGCTGCGGTTAACGCAGATGTGATGCTGGCCTATGGTCCTACCAGTATGCGTATGCTCTACGGTGCCATTACCGGTGGTATGTCGCAAAATCACGCCAGAGCCTTTACCGACCGGGAAAAACTTGTGCAGGTGCTGCGCCAGGTAGCAAAACCCGGCGATACACTGCTGTTTAAGGGCAGCCGGGGTATGCATATGGAACTGATTTTGGAGATGTTTTTGCAGCAAGCAAAGTAACCACGGAGGAACACTATGACACGAATTTATATTACAGCGCTATCTTCGGCAGTACTGACCGGTGTAATCGGATACTTTTTGTTGCCGGTTCTGCGGGCGCTGAAAGCCGGTCAGTCCATTCGGGAGATCGGACCGACCTGGCATAACAGCAAGGCGGGAACTCCAATGATGGGCGGCCTGATGTTTATCTTTTCAGCGGTTATTTGCCTGCTTATAAACATCCCTTCAATGGAGAAGAAAACCGTATTTTATGTATTGGTTTTAGGCCTTTCCTTCGGACTTGTAGGCTTTTTAGATGACTTTTTTAAGCTGAAATTTAAACGCAATCTGGGCCTGACCGCGCTGCAAAAAGCAATGCTGCAGATGGCAGTTTCCGCGCTGTACCTGTACCTGCTTTATGTAGAAGGCAGTATGCAGAATATAATTTATGTTCCTTTTGTGGACAAAACCTTCTACATACATCCGATGCTCTACATTTTCTTTGCGATGTTTGTAATGGTAGGTTGTGTCAACGCAGTTAATCTGACGGACGGTGTGGATGGCCTTTGCGGCTCGGTTACCGTGCCGGTGATGGTGTTTTTTGTAGCGGTAGCCATTAGCACCCGGAAGTATGACCTGGCTCTGCTGCCGGCAGCGCTGATTGGTGGACTGATTGCATATTTGTTCTATAACTGGCATCCGGCCAAGGTGTTTATGGGCGATACCGGCTCTTTGTTCTTAGGTGGCATTGTCAGCGGTATGGCTTTTGCACTGGATATGCCCCTGGTGCTGATCCTGGTGGGAATTGTCTATATTGCTGAGACTTTATCCGTGATCTTGCAGGTGGGTTACTTTAAGCTGACCCATGGCAAACGGCTGTTCAAAATGTCTCCCATCCACCATCATTTTGAGATGTGTGGCTGGAAGGAAGAGAAAATCGTTTTCGTATTTACCGCTGTTGCAACCGTTATGTGTTGGGTTGCGTGGTTTTCTATAGCGGGTCGCGTATCCTGAGAAAGGAGCATCCATGGCATTACAGACGCTTCTGTATGCCAAAGAGAACCGCCGTCTGTTAAAAAAACAGACGGGTGAAGGTGTTGACCGCGTTTTTCTGATTCTGTTACTTCTTTTGCTGGGTGTGGGCCTTGTGATGCTCTACTCAGCAAGCTATGCCCAAAGCCAGTACGATACCGGCTATACCCAATCCACCCGTTATCTGCAAAAGCAGGGCCTGTGCGCTGTGATCGGTCTGTGCGCGATGGCGGTGCTAAGCCGCATTCCCCCGGAGTTTTGGTTGCGCTGGGCATGGGTATTATACGGCGTCAGCATTGCCCTTTTGCTATCGGTGCTCCTCTTTGGAGAATCGGTTAACGGCGCGCGGCGCTGGATCAATATTGCGGGTATTCAATTTCAGCCTTCTGAAATTGCAAAATTTACGCTGATTGTACTCTTTTCTAAGCTCACCCGGGACTTTGGAAAACGCGCCCGACAGTTTCAGTATGGAGTACTGGGGTTTGGCGCGGCTCTATTGGGCATTTTGGTGCCTCTGGCGCTGGAAAAGCACTTATCTGCCATTATGCTGATGGGTATGGTGGCGGTAGTAATGATGTATGTTGCCGGTACGCACCCAAAATGGTTGCTTGCCGGGGCAGGGGCCGCAGCGCTCTTTGTAGTAGTGTATGTGAGCCTGATGGGTTACGCCGGTGACCGGATCACCGCGTGGCTGCACCCGGAGCAAGACCCGTCTGATACCGGCTATCAGATCCTGCAATCCCTTTATGCCATCGGTTCCGGTGGCTTATTTGGTTTGGGACTGGGGAAGAGCAGGCAGAAATATCTGTACCTGCCCTTTCAGTATAACGATTATATCTTCGCGATCATCTGTGAAGAGTTGGGCCTTGTTGGGGCGGTGCTGATCATAGCTTTGTTTGCAGCACTGATCCTGCGTGGCTACTGGATCGCTCTCCGTGGCGCCAGCCGTTTCCAAACGGTGTTTGGCGCAGGGCTTATTACACTGATCGCGGTCCAAACATTTCTGAATTTAGGTGTTGTGTCTAATTTGCTGCCCTCTACCGGCATTGCGCTGCCATTCTTTTCCTATGGCGGAACGGCGCTGGCAGTGAATTTGGGTGAAATGGGAATATTATTGAGCATTTCCCGTTATCGCAACAGCGCGGCACAACAGGAGGAAACCTTATGAATGTGATTTTTACCTGCGGCGGTACCGGCGGCCATATTAATCCGGCCATCGCAGTTGCCAATTGCTGGCGGGAACGGTATCCGGATAGCAAGATCCTCTTCATTGGCGGTCGTGGCAATATGGAGGAGCAGCTGGTACCCAAAGCCGGTTATGATTTGGTGGTTATGCGCGCTTTCGGTTTGGAGCGGAGTCTGTCTCTTTCGGCCATTCGCAACAATCTCCTTTCGGTGAAGAGCGTGATCACCGCCATCCGAAAATGCAAAAAGATTTTAAAAGAGTTCCAGGCAGATGTGGTGGTAGGCACCGGTGGCTATGCCAGTTTTCCCGCCCTGTATGCGGCGCGAAAGCTGAAAATTCCCACCTGTGTCCACGAATCCAATGCAATGCCCGGCCTCACCACCCGCTTGGTTGCCGATTGGGTTGACCGGGTACTGGTGTGCTTCCCCGAAAGCGTGCAGTATTACCGTCATCCGGAGAAGGTGGAAGTGGTGGGAATGCCGGTGCGCCGGGAATTTATCTATACCAAAAAAGTCGATGCCCGCCGGGAACTGGGACTTTCGGATAAACCCTTGGTGGTGTCCGCATTTGGCAGCCAGGGCGCCCGGGCGATGAATGAGGTTACGGCTAAGCTCTTTGCTGCTGAGCAGGCAGCGGGATTTCCCTTCCGTCATATCCACGCGGTAGGCAGCTACGGCTGGGAATGGATGCCTGAGTTTGTGAAAAAGCAGGGTGTTACCCTGGAGGAAACCCCGGATATCACCATGCAGGAATATATCTACAATATGCCAACTATGATGGCAGCGGCAGATGTGATCATCAGCCGGGCAGGTGCTTCCAGCTGCAGTGAGATCGCAGCATCCGGAACGCCCTGTGTTTTGATCCCGTCCCCCAATGTAACGGACAATCACCAGGAAAAGAACGCAAGGGCCTTGGAAAAGCAGGGTGCAGCGGTAGTGGTTTTGGAAAAAGACTGTACGGCGCAGCACCTGTTTGAACAGATTACAGCGCTTTTACAGGATGCTGATCGATACAGCCAGATGAGTAAGGCTTTGTATGGTATGGCTGTACCGGACAGTGCGGAGCGGCTCTGTACAGTTATGGAGCAGCTTGCAAAGAAATAAAGGAGAAAATGTATGAACACCAAAGATAGAAACAGAACGCGCCGCCCTGCAGCATCTGCAAGGCGAAAAAGAACAGCCCCGGCGCGTCCTGGAAAAGAATCGGAGATCCAGGTGCAGTACACACCGGCAAAACCCTTTAACCGCAACCGTTTTCTGCTGCGGCTGGCAACCGTTGCCGCAGTAGTGCTTGCGGTAGTGCTGGGTATGTCTATCTTTTTTAAAGTACATCAGGTGACGGTTTCCGGTGCAGTCAAATATACGCCCTGGGAGATTCGTGAGGCTTCCGGTATTGGGGACGGCGATGCGCTTCTGAGCCTGAGCGAAGCCAAGATCACCGCAAAGATTCGTACAAAACTTCCTTATGTTGGCGATGTCCGAGTAGGAATAAAATTGCCGGATACGGTTAATATTGAAATTAAAGAGTTGGAAGTGGTGTATGCCATTGCCGATGCGGGCGATACCTGGTGGCTGATGGATGCCTCCGGCCGCATTGTAGACAGTACCGATGCAGCAGAAGCCAAAAATCATACCCGTATTTTGGGCGTTAAAATCGTAGATCCTGCTGTCGGCAACCAGGCAGTAGCGGCAGAACCGGAGTCCGCTGCTGACCCCACGGAAACCGGCCCCACTGTGGCGACCCTGCCGAAAACCCCGGCAAGTGAGCTGCTTGCCACTGCCGTGCAGATCCTCACATCTCTGGAAAACAACGGCGTGATGGGAACCATCGATTCTGTGGATGTTTCCCAGCTGCAGGCCTTGACCATTTGGTATGAGGGCCGCTACCAGGTAACCTTGGGCGATGCCTCCCGACTGGACTATAAAATCGGCGCAATGAAGGCTGCAATTCAAAAAATGGGACAGTATCAAAGCGGATATTTGGATGTGAGCTTTACCATTTGGCCCGATGAAGTAGGCTACCGTGCGTTTGATTCTGAATAATTCAGAAAAAATGAAAAACTTTGACGAAAAATAAGAATTTCTATTGACCAAATCTGTTTTATGCGGTAGAATATATGCGTAATATTGTAAATACCGCAGATAGGACGATCCGGTCTGCAACACCATACATAGGAGGAATAGCAAAATGGCAGAAACCTTTCAGGAACGCGTGGTAAAGATCAAAGTAATTGGCGTTGGCGGCGCCGGCAATAACGTTATCAATCGTATGATTGAGGCCGGTGTAGGTGGAGTTGACTTCATTGTTATCAATACGGATAAGCAGGATCTGAACAAGTCCAACTGCAAGAATAAAGTGCAGATCGGTGAAAAGCTCACCGGCGGTATGGGCGCAGGCAGCAAGCCTGAGATCGGCCAGAAGTCCGCTGAGGAATCCAGAGCCCAGATCGCTAAGATCCTGGAAAATACAGATATGGTATTCATCACTGCCGGTATGGGCGGTGGTACCGGTACCGGTGCAGCTCCCATCGTTGCAGACCTGGCCCGTGAGGCTGGTTGCCTGACCGTGGGTATCGTCACCAAGCCCTTCAAGTTCGAGGGTGCAAACCGTATGCGTCAGGCTGAGGCCGGCATCGAAGC
>JAZUSG010000079.1:0-7974 GCA_045606605.1 Faecousia sp. | reverse complement strand
AAAAATGTCCGTACTCCTTTTGTTGTAGGGGTGATTCACGAATCGCCCGTTTTTTGTTTTATGTGGTTTTGGGCGGGCGATTCGTGAATCGCCCCTACGATATTCTTTCGGCAGGTAAAACCTGCTTTATGGTAGGCACCGCTTGCGGGTGTTTTTTGTTTGATGCGTATTTGAGTGGGTGGGATCCGAAAGGCCGGCCCGACCGCAGGGAGGGTAAAAAAGTGTCCGGTGGACATTTTTTTAGGCCGCGGGAGAACACCCACCGTCTCCGCCATCAAAGGGCTACAAAAAAGGTATAGCCACAGAAAAGACTCTGATTTTATCAGAGTTTTTTCTGTTTTTATAGGCAAATTTTCGGTTGTCGGATAGAACGTACAAAAAAGATATTTTTCTCAAGTTAGATTTGAACTCCCACGAAAAAAGAAACATATCTGTGGCGAAGAATTGAAACACAAACAAAAGTATGGTATAATAAATAAAAGGTGGTGATATTTTGAAAAATAGACTTCTTAAAATAACGTTAATTGCGGTTTCCGCATTATTAGTCGTTAGTATTGTTATTTTTGCTTTGGTTTGGAACGGCGTAATCATTTTAAATGGTATATCCAGTTACCAATACGATATAAAAGGTGTCGATGTTTCATCATATCAGGGAGAGATAGATTGGAATGTTCTATCGTCACAAAAAATTTCTTTTGCATTTATAAAGGCAACCGAGGGAAGTTCTTTTGTGGATAAATACTTTGCTTATAATTTTCAAGAGGCACAAAAAACTTCGCTTTCCGTGGGAGCTTATCATTTTTTTAGCTATGACAGTGAAGGAAAGACGCAGGCGGAAAACTTCATAAATACAGTTGTTCCATTTGAAGGAATGTTGCCACCCGTTATTGATTTGGAGTTTTACGGTGAAAAAGAAAAAAATCCACCTAACAGAGCAGATGTGGAAAAACAATTAAAGGTAATGCTCGTTTTGTTGGAAGAGCATTACAATCAAAAACCTATTATTTATGCCACAGAAAAGTCTTATGAGCTGTATTTATCCAACGATTATAAAGAATACGATATTTGGATTAGAAATGTTATTTCAAAACCCAAATTGCCTGACAATAGAACGTGGACATTTTGGCAATATACAAATCGCGAAAGGCTCAAAGGGTATAACGGAAAAGAAAAATACATTGATGTAAATGTTTTTAACGGAAGGCCTCAGGAATTTTCTGCATACTTAGAAAACAAGGCTTATAAAACTACTGCTAATGAAGGAGAAAACCCATAATTATTTGTTTCTTAAAATATCTTTTTTGTGGCCCATATACATGAAAACACCCTCATTGTGATACAATGAGGGCGTTTTCAATGATATCCGTTCCTCTCGGAACGGGTGATATATCTTCGATATGATATCGCTCCGCGAGCGATGATATATGCCTTCGGTATATGAAGGAACGGATATTATATCATATTTGCATAGCAAATATATCATGCGGCGCAAGACGTATATCATGTCGCGCAAGCGATATATCATTGAAAAACGCAAGATTTTATGATATAATTGAGGTGCAGAAAGGTGGTTTTGATATGTTTAAGTGGATTGCCAACCTATTCAAACCAGCCCCAGATAAGATTGAAGAACGATTGTTATCTCTATTTGATTTTCTGCTGAATACTTATGGTTTTTCCTATTATAAAGAGAAATTTGGAAACGCCGTTGATAAGAGTGGAAAATTCTTTTTCTATGGTCCGTTAAATGCTTATCAGTTTTATAACGAAAATGTATGCATTAACATTTTGCACTTGGTACAGCGAGACGACTATAATGTATATATCACTGATAAGAAAAGTGCAGATCAAATTTTCATCAAAAACGGAACCGAGATTCCCTCTGAATTGGCGTATAATTTATCGTCACTTGCAGAAGAAGTTAAGCAAGCTGTTTTAAACCACCGTGAATGGCACGGGTATAGATTTTAAGAGGGTTTTACGCACCTAATCGCTTTTCTTACCCCTATTTACACTACTTTTAGTCGCTCTTTCGCAACAAAAACACACCCCTTGCGGGTGTTTTTTGTTTGATGCGCATTTGAGCCGGTGGGATTCTCCCGCGGTCTCCGCCAAAAAAGAAGGGTGTCCTAACGGACACCCTTCTTTTTGAAATGCACTTTATGCGCGCGTATTTTTATTCAGCAGAACGACTGCTGCAACTGCTGCAGCGATCACAACGGCTGCGCCGCCAATCAAAATCCAGATGAGGGAAGAATTCTTCTTGGGAGGGGTATCTTTGCCGGTTTCTTCGGAGGGGGTGGACTCACCGGTGGCGGGCTTTGTGCCGTCGGACGGGGCGTTATCCTCAGAAGGCGCGGTGCTGCCGCCGTCTTCTGTAGGTTCGGTCTGCCCGGGTTCCGTATTTCCGGAATCTACGCTCTCGGTGGGCGTAGTATTGTCCGGATCTTGCGTAGCAGAGCCGCCATTATTTTCGGAAGTGTTGCCACCGTTTCCGCCGCCGACATTGACATTACCGCTCTCGTCGGGCACAGGTAAGGCGTAATTACAGGTGTCGCACTTGTAATCACTGTTATGGTCAGCGTGGGCGCTCCATGTGCCGGCAATTTCACTGCCGCAGAAGGTACACTGTTTCCAGTGGTTTATGGCATCATATCTCCAAACGGACGGGGTGTGGGCAGAGGCAGGAATGTTCAGCTGGCTGTCATCCGATATCTGCTGGGTACAGGCACTGTCTAAGAAACGGGAGCCGCAATCGCAGATATAGTATGCCTTTGTACCGGCACTCAGACAGGTGGCATTTACCTGAGGAATGGTAGTTTTTGCGGCATGGGTGTGATTTTCGGAAACCAAGACCACATCCAGAATCATAGCATTCCCCAAAACCACAGTACTGTAAGAAATTTGGAAAGCGCCGGTTCCGCCCAGCTGCTCACCAATGGATAAGAGACTGGTATTGAGGGAATAAAGGAAAAGTTCAACATCGCCCTTAATGTAGAACTGAACCGGTTTGCTGCTTTTTAGCAAATTCACAAGCCGCGGCTGATCAAATCCGGTGAAAATAAGGTTTTCTTTTACATAGTAGTTTGCAGCGTTTGCCGGTGCTTGAGGAACCAAAGGCGCATAGAGATCACCGATTGTATGGTCCTCTAAAAGTTGTTCCGTAGTAATATTAAAATAGGTATAGAACGTGTAAGGGTCCTGATCATCCCAGGTAACATCCGTGTAGTACCACTGGCCGTCCAGCTTTACCAGATTCCAGGCGTGAGACTCGCTATTGCCGGTAGAGGGATTCACACTGGTGCCCTGCACATACCACGCAGGGATACCGGCCATTTGCAGCAGGTGCTGATATGCCCGGGAATAACCGTTACACACCGCTTTGCCCTCCACCAACGCGCCGTAAGCATTCTGATCGTTTGCGCCGGATACATAGGTTACCTCGTCAATCAGCCGGTCGTGAAGGGTCTTAGCTTTGTCATACGCCGTGCCGCTTAGACCCTGCGTAAGGGACGCGACCTTGGAATTGTACGCAGTTTTTGCGGAGGCAAGATTGGAAATGCCGGAGGCATATCCGGGGGTGAAGGACTGAATGATGTTACCGCCGTCGTACGAGAAGCTATACCCACCGTTTCCCAGCCAGAAGTACTCCGGATAATCGCTGTAGAACATGGGGAAAATCAGGCTCTTAAACACATCCACAGGCACTTTGTGGGTAGCGTGGGAAAGATCAATGGTGGTGGGGGTGTTTGCGGTGCAGCCTTCCACCAGCTTGTCGTAAACATATTGCAGAGCAGCGCCGTTTGCGGTTTCTCCCAATTTCTTTCTGCCGTAGCGCATATCCGCATCGGCAGCAGAGGCAGAGAAAACAGGAAAACACATCAAAAGTATGAGCAGAACCAGAATCAGGGAAACGGACTTATGTAATGATTTCATAAAACACCCTTCCTTAATTATATAAATTACGGTGATCGCTTAGTATCAAGAGAAAATGGTTTCCTCCTGAAAACATTATAGTACGCGAAAAGGGTAGTGTCAAATTTTTTGGGAATTCATCAGGTTTTTCTTGCATTTATAGGGAGGAAGGGATATGATAAGCGTAGAAATTGTGGCATTTAGGAGGAAGTACTATGGAATACAGAGTACTGGGAAAAACCGGTCTTAATATCTCCCGCTTGGGATTTGGCGGCATTCCCATTCAGAAGATCGATGCAGAGGGTACAAAGACCCTAATGAAGACGCTGATGGAAAACGGTGTCAATTACATTGATACAGCCCGGGCCTATACAGTCAGTGAGGAGTACTTAGGCTATGCGCTCACCGGTATCCGGGAACATTTTATCCTGGCAACCAAGAGTATGGCCCGCACCAAGGAAGGTATGGAGCAGGATATTGCCACCAGCCTTCAGAAACTAAGAACGGACTACATCGATCTGTATCAGATTCACAACCCCAGCGCCAAGGATTTGGCGCAGGTGCTGGCACCCGGAGGTGCCCTGGAAGCGCTGCAGGAGGCAAAGCGCGCCGGAAAGATCGGACATATCGGCATTACCCTCCACGCGGTGGACCTGTTCAAACAGGCACTGGAATTCGATTGGGTGGAGACCATTATGTTCCCCTATAACATCGTGGAGACCCAGGGTGAAGATCTGATTGCCCGGTGTGCAGAGAAGGACATCGGCTTTATTTGTATGAAGCCCTTGGCGGGCGGCGCTATTGATGATGGAGAGATCGCCCTGCGGTTTATTGCCTCCAACCCCAGCGTAACCGTGGTGATCCCCGGTATGGCTGCTGCGGAAGAAATCACGCAGAATGTGGCATCTACTGCCAACACCGCGCCGCTGACGGCCGCAGAACAGGAAAAGATTCAAAAGATCCGCAAGCTGCTTGGTACCAATTTCTGTCGCCGGTGCAATTACTGCGCACCCTGCGCCGCAGGTATCAATATCCCGCTGGTATTTTTGATCGAGGGTTACTACAGCCGCTACCACCTGAAAGACTGGGCCCTTGCCCGGTATGAGGCGCTTCCCAAATCAGCTGCCGATTGCGTTGGCTGCGGCGCCTGTGAGAATCGCTGTCCCTATCAGTTACCCATCCGGGAAATGATGAAAAATGTTGTAAAGGTGTTTGCAAAATGAAGAAAACCGCCTTGCGCTGCAAAAGCGTAAGGCGGTTTTAATTTTAGATTTCCAGATCTAACTGGGAGATCACAGCAGCGCAGCGTTTGCACAGGCCGTTCTCGTCAGCTTCGGTGGAGTGCATCCAGCAGCGGGGGCACTTCTCACCACGGGCTTCGGTAACACCCACGGTAAGACCCGGCAGATTGGCGCCGGTGCCGGTGGTCGCACCTGCGGGAGCAGCTTCCCAGCAGCAGGAGGAAACGATGAAGATCTCAGCCAAATTTAGATTTGCGCAGGCGGCCTTCAGAGCCTCATCCTGGCAGTCCAGGCTGACGTGGGCTTCCAAAGCCTTACCGATCCGCTTGTCCGCACGGGCAATCTCCAGCACACCGTTTACGTCCTGGCGGAGCTTTACGATGGTATCCCACTTTGCCATAGTGGCCTCATCCAGCAGGTAAGCATCGAAGTTCTCCGGCATCTGATTCAGGAGTACGTTCCGGTCATCATCCTCAGCACGGTGGGGCATTGCCTGCCAAATTTCATCACAGGTAAAGGGCAGGATGGGAGCGAACAGCTTTGCCATAGCGTCCAGGATCAGGAACAGCGCGCTTTGGGCAGAGCGGCGACGCAGGCCGTCGGGCAGTTCGCAGTACAGGCGGTCCTTGATGATGTCCAGGTAGAAGGAGCTGAGCTCTACCACGCAGAAGTCGTTAATAATGTGAGAAACAACGTGGAACTCGTAGCCATTGTAGGCCTTCCGGCAGGCAGCGACCAAGCTGTTGAGCTTCGTCAGCGCCCATCTGTCCAGCTCTTCCATATCGGCGGGAGCCACCAGATTATCGGGGTTAAACTCGTTCAGGTTACCCAGGCAATACCGGGCGGTGTTGCGGAACTTCAGATAGTTCTGCGCGATCTGCTTAAAGATCTCCTTGGAGCAGCGTACGTCTGCGTGGTAATCGGAGGATGCCGCCCACAGACGGACGATATCTGCACCGAAGTCCTTGATCAGATCAGCGGGATCTACGCCGTTGCCCAGACTCTTGTGCATAGCGCGGCCCTGGCCGTCGACCACCCAGCCGTGTGTCAGCACCTGCTTGAAGCGAGCGCCCTTGTCCAGCCCGCCAACAGCGGTCAGAAGCCTGGACTGGACCCAACCGCGATACTGGTCAGCGCCTTCCAGATATACATCAGCAGGCCACAGTTCGGGAGTGTCCTTCATAAGAGAAGCATAGTGGGTAGAACCGGAGTCAAACCAGCAGTCCAGGGTGTCTGTTTCTTTGTCGAAGGTCTTGCCGCCGCAGTGAGGGCAGGTAAAACCGTCGGGGATCAGATCCATAGCTTCCGTTTCAAACCAAATGTTGGAGCCGTGCGCATCAAACAGAGCGGAGATCTTGGCAATGGATTCGGGAGTAGAAACAGGCTTACCGCAGTCCTTGCAGTAGAATACGGGGATGGGCAGACCCCAACGGCGCTGACGGCTGATACACCAGTCGGCCCGCTCCCGGATCATACTGACCATACGGTCGCCGCCCCAGGCAGGGAACCACTGCACGTTTTCAATAGCCTCAACGGCCTGATCCTTGAAGGATTCCACAGAGCAGAACCACTGAGGTGTTGCCCGGAAGATAACCGGCTTCTTGCAGCGGTCGTGATGGGGATAGGAGTGAACGATCTCTTCGGAAGCAAACAGCATACCGCTTGCCTTCATATCTTCTTTAATGACAGGATTGCTCTCTTCGGTCTTCATACCGGCATATTTGCCGGCGTAATCGGTGTGGCGGCCGTAATCATCCACAGGCACCACCAGTTCCATGCCGTAACGCATACAGGTCTGATAGTCGTCTGCGCCAAAGCCGGGGGCAGTGTGCACGCAGCCCGTACCGGAATCCATGGTAACATACTCTGCATTGACCAGACGGGAGGTCTTGTCAATGAAGGGATGCTGGGCCAGCATATTTTCAAAGAACTGACCGGGGAAGCTTGCCAAAATCTCATAGCTGGTATAGCCGCCAATGCCCATAACCTTCTCGCACAGCGCTTCCGCCACGATGAAGGTCTCATCGCTGTAGTCAGGCTTTACCAGCACATAGGAATCTCTGGGATGCAGGCAGATTGCCATATTGCCAGGGAGCGTCCAAATGGTGGTGGTCCAAATGACGAAGAAAAGCTTGCTTGCGTTGAAACCGGCCAGCTTGCCCAGATCGTCCTTCATGGGGAACTTAATGTACACAGAGGTACAGGGATCGTCCTTGTACTCGATATCCGCTTCGGCAACGGCGGTTGCACAGAAGGGACACCAGGTAACCGGCTTTAAGCCCTTGTAAATAAAGCCCTTGTCAAACATCCGACCAAAGACCTTTACTTCCTGAGCCTCAAAATGCTTGTCCATGGTGCGGTAGGGGTTTTCCCAATCGCCTACAACACCCAGCCGACGGAAACCGCCCATTTGCTTCTGGATGAAGTCCTCGGCAAAATCTTCACAGGCTTTCCGGAACTCGGGAACGCTCATATCCTTGTTGAGCTTTTTCTTGGAGTTTTCAATGGCCCGTTCGATGGGCAGACCGTGATTATCCCAGCCGGGGACATAAGGGGTATAGAAGCCCATCATTGCATGGCTGCGGACAATGAAGTCCTTCAGGGTCTTGTTCAGGGCGTGGCCCATGTGAATATAGAAGTCGGAGGCCAAGCGGTCTTAGGAAGACAAATTGGAGTAGCAACTCCTTGGCTCACAGAACGACATGGCTACGATCCGACTTAGCCGGGGACATAGGGGGTGTACTTGCCCATCATGGCCTGGGAGCGGACAATGAAGTCCTTCAGGGTCTTGTTCAGGGCGTGGCCCATGTGAATATAG
>JAZUSG010000078.1:0-11650 GCA_045606605.1 Faecousia sp. | reverse complement strand
TTCTCAATTATAAATAATAACATTTTTCTTGCCCATTTGCAAGGTTTACAAATGATTTTTACAGGATTGTTAACAAATCGCAAAGCTTCTTGCTTTTTGCGCAGGAACGTGATAAACTGTATAAGAATTGCCCCGGATTGGCAGAAAGAGGAACGTATATGAAATGTAAGTACTGTCTGGCGGAAGTGGAAGAAAATGCAACCGTCTGCCCCCTGTGCGGTAAAGAGTTAGGGGAAAACGCAGAAGAAGCAACGGAAGAAACTGTTGCGGAAACTGTAGAGGAAGTGACAGAAGAAACTGCTGCGGAAACCGAAGCGGCTGTGGAAGAAACAGAAGAATCTGAAGACGACTACGAAGAGATCGAAGAAGACGAAGAAGACGAAGAACCTGTTAAAAAGAAAAAGTCTAAAGCAGGCAAGATCGTTTTGGCAGTAGTCGGTGTTATTGTACTGGCAGTTGCTCTGACTGCAGGTATCTTGTACTCTATGGGCCTTATGGATGAAGTGAAGGATGGCTTTAAGGGTGTTGTTCACGAGCTGAATTTCCAGCGGGAGAATGATATTTTCTATCATCTCTCTTATACCCAAAAGGCTTCTGCTATCGCAAAGCAGGAGGATACTGTGGTTGCCACTGTGGGTGAACAGAAGCTTACTGTGGGTGAACTGCAGGCTCACTACTGGACGCTGGTCTACGATGCCTACCGATACAAGGATTACCCGGAGATGGACATCACAAAGCCTTTGGATAAGCAGGTATACGATAAAGAGACCGGCAAGACCTATCAGCAGATGTTTATGGAGAGCGCCCTGGATACTTGGCACAGATATGCTGCACTGATTGAACTGTCCAAGGAAAACGGCTTCACATTAAGTGAAGATCAGCAGAAAGAACTGGACGGTATGCCGGAAGATCTGAATAAAATGGCCACACAGAACAAGTATGACGATGCAGAAACGTTCATCAAAGAACAATTCTACTCCAGCTGCTCCGTTGAGGGTTATTTGCAGTATAACCGTACCCTGTATATGGCGCTGACTTACTATCAGGCGCTCTATGAAGGGATGATGCCCACCGATGATGAGGTGCAGACCTACTACAATGAGAACAAGGCAAAGTTCACAGAAAAGGGCTTTGACGAAGCAGCCGGCAACTACTATGATGTGCGGCACATTCTGATTGGACCTAAGGAGGGCAGCGCAGCCTACGGCGAGTATACCGATGCAGAGTGGGAGAGCTGGCGGGCTTCTGCCCAGGAAATTTTGGATAAATTCCTGGCAGATAAAGGTGATGAAGCAGCATTCGGCGAACTGGCAAAGACAAAGTCTTTGGATTCCGGCTCCGGCAGCAACGGCGGCCTGTATACCAAGCTGACCTCCCAGACCAATTTTGTAGAGAGCTTTAAGAATTGGTATTTGGACGAGAGTAGGCAGAAGGGCGACACCGGCATTGTAAAATCCGAACACGGCTATCACATTATGTACTTCTGCGGCAGTCGGCCTATTTGGAAGTACGAAGGCTCTATTATGCTGCTGTCTGAGAAGGTAACCAAGGCTTTGGAAGATACCGAGGCAAAATTCCCCTTAACTGCAGATTACACCAAGATCATGGTGGGAACCACCGAAACAGAAGTAAAATAACAGAAAAACAGCGGACGTACTACAAAAAGTACGTCCGCTTTTTTATTGGCATTAAACCTCCATGATCACGGGCAGGATCATAGGATTGCGCTTTGTGGTTTTAAAGAGGTAACCGCTCAAATCGTTTTTAATGGCGGTTTTCAGCGCCGTATAATCCCGGATCCGCTTGCGGCTGCAACGCGCAATGGCCTCCAGCGCAACGTTGCGCAGCTCCTCCATCAGCTCCTCGGATTCCTTCACATAGATAAAGCCTCTTGTGATAATATCCGGGCCGGTGATCAGTTCACCGTCCTGGGCGCTGATGCTCAGGCATACCACGATCATACCGTCCTGTGCCAGATGTTTTCTGTCCCGCAGAACTACGCTACCCACATCGCCCACACCGGTGCCGTCCACAAAGACCTTGCCGGCGGGAACAGTGCCGTTGAGCTTACAACTCTTTCCCGTAAACTCGAATACAGAGCCGATCTCACCGATGCGCACATTTTTGGGAGCAAGTCCTACAGCCGCCGCCAATTTGCCGTGAATCTGCAAATGCCGGTGCTCACCGTGGACGGGAATAAAGAATTTAGGTTTACATAACGCGTGAATGATCTTAAGCTCTTCCTGACAGGCGTGTCCGGATACGTGCAAACCTTCGCTCTTTTCGTATACCACTTCCGCACCCTTGCGGTAAAGCTCGTTAATAATGCGGGAGACAGCCTTTTCGTTGCCGGGAATGGCAGATGCGGAGATGATAATGCGATCACCGGACTGAATATCGATTTGCTTGTGGGTAGAGAAGGCCATCCGGTACATAGCGGACATATTCTCACCCTGCGAGCCGGTGGAGACGATGACTACCTTGTTTTTGGGCAGACTTTTGGTAGCGCCTAAGTCCACCAGCACACCTGTCGGGATCTTCAGATAACCCAGTTCCTGGGCGACCTTCAGCATATTTTCCATACTCCGTCCGGTCACGGCAACCTTGCGGCCGTACCGGTGGGCAGTGGCCAGTACGGCTTGTAGCCGGTGCATATTGGAGGCAAAGGTGGTAACGATGATCCGATTGTCGCAGTTTTTAAACTGTCGGTCCAGACCCTCGGCAACCACATTTTCGCTGGGGGTGTAGCCGGGACGCTCCACGTTGGTGGAGTCACACAGCAGGGCCAAGACCCCTTCGTTACCCAGCTGACCGAAACGGGCAAGGTCGGTCATCCCGTCCTTGGCGGTGGGGTCGATCTTAAAGTCGCCGGTCATCACCACCGTGCCAACCGGAGTCTTGATGGCAAAGGCCACTGCGTCAGCAATGGAGTGATTCACGTGGATAAATTCCACGCTAAAGCAACCGGCCTTTACCACATCGCCGGGTTTGTGGGTGATGAGTTTGACCTTGTCAGATAGCCGGTGTTCTTCCAGCTTCAGCTTAATGAGACCGTTGGTCATCGCAGTGCCGTGAATGGGGCACACCACCTGCTGCATGCAGTAGGGGATGGAGCCGATATGATCTTCGTGTCCGTGGGTAATGAACATACCCCGTAATTTCTTCGCATTTTGCACCAAATAGGTAAAATCGGGGATCACCAGGTCCACACCGTACATATCCTCATCGGGGAAGCCTACGCCGCAGTCTACGGCGATCATATCTCTGCCGTACTCAAACAGGGTGATGTTTTTGCCGATTTCATCCAATCCCCCTAAAGGGATGATTTTTAATTTTTCAGCCAATATAGATAGCTCCTTTCAAAAAATGACATAACAAACAAGCAGCCGTCTGCGCAAGTTTTGGCCCTGTATCGCCTGACCTAACGCAAAATCGCCTGCATAATCTATGAAATTTCTAAATGTTGCACGGGTCTGCCCACCCGGTGCTTATGGATATAGTATAGCACAAAAATGCAGGATTGTATACATTTTTTTGGAAAACAAAAACGGAAAATAAGCAAAAATTCTATTGCACCTTTCCGGGGTATTTGGTATAATGGTATGAATCAAGATTATGGAAAGTATACCCATTTTGCGAGGAGGGAACGGCTTTGACCAAAAAACTCAAAAAATTGCTGCGACCGAATATGGGATTTTATTTTGTAATACTGTTTGCTTTTGCTGCGCTGACGGCGCTGTTTGAGCAGTATGTGCTGGCGGGAATCGAACTGTTGGTACTGGCTGCCGGCATCGGACTGTACCTGGTGCTGCGGGCTTACCGGAAAAAGCAACTGAAAGCCTATTTGGAGAAAGCGTCGGATACCCAAAGCGGTATTCCGGGACAGCGCCCTCCGTTCCCAATGGTAACGGTGCGGGTGGCCGATGGCGGCATCGTCTATGCCAATGACCGGTTTATCCAACTGACCGGCTTTAACGATGTGATGGCAGAACGAAACATTGCCGATATCCTGCCCGGCTTTGATCTGCAGTGGCTCAGCTCCGGCAAAGAGGAATATCCCTACGATGTAAGTCTCTCCGACCAGCGCTATCGGATCTACGGAATGATGCTGCAGACCGGCGATCCCCAGGATCCCCAGCTGGGTGTGCTCTATTTTGCAGACCTGACGAAGCTTTACTTGATCCGGGATGAATATGTCCGTTCCCGTCCGGTGGTGGCCATCATTTTGGTGGATAACTACGAGGAAATCACCAAGAAGCTGTCTGAAGGCGCAATGTCCAGCTTAAATGCGAAAATCAACGATGCCATTACCCAGTGGACGGAAGGATACCACGGCCTTTTGCGGCGGCTGGAGCGGAATCGCTTCCTGTTTGTGTTTGAAAAGCGGGATCTGCAGTACGCCATCGAGGATAAATTCTCTATTTTGGAAGATGTGCACGCCATTACCAGTCCTTCCGGCATTGCAGCGTCTATCTCCTTTGGCTTGGGTGTAGAGGGCGAGACCTTTGAAGAGTCCTACCAGTTTGCTTCCCTTGCCATAGAAATGGCGTTGAGCCGCGGCGGTGATCAGGCGGTGGTGAAGGATCGTTTGAACTTCACCTTCTACGGCGGCCGCAATAAAGAAGCGGAGCAGCGCAGCAAGGTGCGTTCCCGTGTAACCGCCAATTCTCTGATGGAATTGATCGGACAAAGCAGCCAGGTACTCATTATGGGTCATAAGAATGCAGACCTGGATGTGATCGGCGCAGCATTGGGCATTTTCTGTATGTGCCGTAAAAAGGGAAAACAGGCCTATATTGTTATGGATGTAAAAAACAATATGGCGCCCGATTTCGTGCAGGAGATCCTGCAGATTCCCACTTATGCCAACGCTTTTATTTCCGGACAGGATGCGCTGCTGATGTGCGATAATCGCTCTACCTTAGTGGTGGTGGACACCAACCGGCCGGATCAGGTGGAAAACCAAAATCTGCTGGAGACCGTGCCCAGGGTTTGTGTGGTGGATCATCACCGCCGGGCGGCAGATTATATCGATCCGGTTGCCATCAATCTCCATGAACCCTACGCGTCTTCCGCATCGGAGCTGGTAACGGAGCTTCTGCAGTATTCCGTGGAAATGAACGATGTGCTTGCGGTGGAAGCCAAGGCGCTGATGGCAGGTATCATTATGGATACCAAGAGTTTCAATGTCCGTACCGGCGAGCGTACCTTTGAAGCGGCTGCATACCTGCGGCAGCTGGGCGCAGATACGGTAGAAGTGAAAAAGCTGCTGCAAAATGATTTCGAAGATACGGTGGAAAAGCACCGGATCATCAAGGAAGCAAAGCTTTACCGCAAGGAGATTGCCATTGCGGCGCTCAGCACCCCCACATCCCGGGTGCTTGCCTCCCAGGCAGCGGATGAACTTTTGAATATTTCCGGTATTACGGCATCCTTTGTGCTGTATCCGGATGGGGATCAGGTGATCATATCGGCCCGTTCCATCGGTGCTACCAATGTGCAGGTGGTGCTGGAGCCTTTGGGCGGCGGCGGCAATACTGCCACTGCCGGCGCGCAGATCACCGGCAGCACGCCCAAGGAAGTGCTGGACAGACTGGTAGATTCTATTGACGATTTCTTTGAAGAGTGAGGATAAAACAATGAAGGTTATTTTGTTACAGGATGTAAAGGGCAAGGGCAAAAAGGGCCAGATGTTAGAGATCTCTGACGGCTATGCCAGAAATTACCTGCTTCCCAAAAAGCTGGCAATGGAAGCCACTGCCGATGCCATTAACACTATGCGTATGAACGATAAGGCTGCTGCCGAAAAGGCTGCCAAGGAGCGTGCCGAGGCAATGGAAACTTCCCGCAAGCTGCGGGAGATGACCGTGGTGGTCACCGCCAAGGGCGGCGGCGCAGGCAAACTGTTCGGCTCGGTTACCAGCCAGGAAATTGCCGATGCGCTGAAGGCAAAACACGGCATTACCATTGACAAGCGGAAGATCGTGCTGGCGGATACCATTAAGAATGTAGGCACTTACACCGTGCAGTGCAAGCTGGGTTACGAGATCACCGCGCCCCTGACAGTTAAGATCGAAGAAGCTTAAAAAGAAAGGAGATACGGACATGGATGAAGAACTGTTATACAAACAGCTTCCCCATTCTGTAGAGGCAGAGCAGGCCGTGCTGGGTTCGATTCTCATCGACAGCCGTTGCCTGACCGATGTAATCGGCATTGTCCGCCCGGAGGATTTTTATTTACAGCAGAACCGGGAAATTTATGAAACCATATATACCATGTTCAACTTCTCCCAGACCATCGATCCGGTAACGGTGCTGGATAAAATGCGGGAGATGGGCGTGTATCACGACAATTCCCGGGACTATATCCTGCAGCTGATGGAGATCACCCCTACCGCTGCAAATGCGGTGCAGTATGCGGGCATTGTGCGGGATAAATCTATGCTCAGAGCCCTGTCTGATGCCTCTTCAGAGATTTCCCAGATGGTGCAAGAACAGGTGGGTACCACTTCTGAAATTTTGGAAGTGGCGGAAAAGAAGATCTACAGCATTCGCAAAGGCGAGCGGGGAGATTCTTTAGAGCCTATCGGCGTAACGCTTCATAAGGTGTTTGACCGGCTCACAGAGCTGAGCCAATCGGATTCTGCCATTCCCGGTATGTCTACCGGTATGCGGGATCTGGATAAGAAGATCAACGGCCTGAATAAATCCGACCTGCTTTTGGTGGCGGCCCGTCCTGCTATGGGCAAATCCGCCTTTGCCTTGAACCTTGCCCTGAATGTGGCAAAGAAATATAACAAGACCGTGGCAATCTTCAACCTGGAAATGTCCCGGGAGCAGCTGGCAATGCGACTGCTTGCCATTGAAAGCTTTGTGGACGGTCAGAAAATGGCCACCGGCAAGCTGACAGAGGAAGAGTGGAGCAAACTGAGTATGGCGTCTGTGGCGCTTAGTCAGACGGATATCCGAATTGATGACAATCCTTCTATCACGGTGGCGGAGATGAATGCCAAGTGCCGCCGGGTGGAGAATTTAGGTATGGTAGTCATTGACTACCTGCAGCTGATGAACGGTTCCGGCTACGGCAAGGGCGGCGACAGCCGTGTGAACGTGGTCAGTGACATCTCCCGTTCCTTAAAGATTATGGCCAAGGAGCTGAATGTTCCCGTGGTCTGCTTAAGTCAGCTCTCCCGTGGCCCGGAAAGCCGTACAGATAAGCGGCCTATGCTGTCTGACCTGCGGGAATCCGGCGCTATCGAACAGGATGCAGACGAAGTTCTGTTCCTGTACCGGGACGAATACTACAATGAAAACACGGAAGATAAGGGTGTTGCGGAGTGTATCGTATCCAAGAACCGTCACGGCGAGGTGGGTACGGTGAAGCTCCAGTGGATCCCCCAATACCAGACCTTTACAGACCGGGAGTGGAAGCATGCTGAATAAGCTGAAGGCATTCCTCCGGGAGCAGCATATGCTCGATCCCGGTGACCGGGTGGTGTGCGCAGTTTCCGGAGGCGCGGATTCTATGGCGCTTTTGTGGGCAATGTATCTATTAAAAGATGAGCTGCAGATTTCTCTTTCTGCCGCCCATTTTAATCACCGCCTGCGAGGCGCTGAGTCCGACCGGGATGAAGCCTTTGTGCGGGAATTTTGCGCCGGTTACGGCATCCCCTTTACTTCCGGCAGCGGACAGGTAACTGCCGGCGCTAAGGGCCTGGAAGCGGCGGCAAGGGAAGCGAGATATTCCTTCTTGCGTACGCTCCCCGGGAAAATTGCCACAGCCCATACGGCCGACGATAACGCTGAGACAGTGCTCCTGCATTTGGTGCGGGGCACAGGCCTGAAGGGCTTGGGCGGCATCGCCCCTATTAACGATGGGGTGATCCGGCCGATGCTTGGTGTTACCCGGACAGAGGTGCTGGCGTTTTTGGAGCAGTACCATATTTCTTATGTGGAGGATAGCTCCAACGGAGAGGATGACTTCCTCCGCAATCGGCTGCGCCACAAGGTAATGCCCCTATTAAAAGAGGAAAATCCCCGTTTGGCCCAGAATCTGTCTGCAATGGCCCAGCGTCTGCGGCTGGATGCAGAGGAACTGGAAACGGTTGCCGACGAAAAGATGACCTGCAGCGTCAGTGCACTGCGCGCTCTCACACCGCCCATCCGCAGCCGAGTGCTAAGCCGGCTACTGCAGGATGCTGGGGTAAGAGAACCGGAAGCAAGGCATATTTCGGCTATGGAAAAGCTGGTCTTTTCCGAGAATCCTTCTGCAAAGGCCTCCTTTTCCGAAGGTGTGATCGTTACCCGGTGCTATGATTTATTGCAGGCAGCAGAGAAAGCAGCGCCGCTGCAAACCTGCCGCTTACAATGCCCCGGCATCACGACCTTGCCGGAATGGGGACTGCAGATCACCTGCAGTGAGAATAATGAGACCGGGTGTACGATTGATTCTTTTCCGGTTATAATTCAGGGAACACCGGTCATCCGCGTCAGAAAAACCGGCGATACCATACGCCTTTCCGGCGGCAAAAAAAGCCTGAAAAAGCTATTTATCGACCGGAAGATCCCAGCAGCGGAACGGGAAAATGTTCCGGTATTTGCCGATGACGGGGGTGTTTTGGCGGTTCCCGGTATTGGCGCAAACTTAGATAGAATTTCCTGCGATGTCGGTGCAGTGAGAATCCAAATAGAGTACCAAAAGAGATAAAACAGGAGGAAACCACAGTGGAGAGAGATATTCAAAAGGTCTTATTGACCGAAGAGCAGATCCAGAAAAAGGTTCAGGAGCTGGCAGGGGAGTTGACAAAGGAATACGCAGACAAGAACCCGGTGTTTATCGGCGTGCTGAAAGGCGTTGTGATTTTCTTTGCAGATATGGTGCGCAATATGCGGTTTCCCTGTGAGATCGATTTTATGTGCATTTCCTCCTATGGCGGTACGACCACGACCGGCAAAACAGTTGTAAAGAAGGATGTTTCTGTAGATCTGAAGGGCCGTCATGTGGTGATCTTGGAGGATATTTACGATACTGGCAATTCCCTTACTTTTGTACGGGATTATCTTTTGAGCAAGGAACCGGCATCCCTTAAGATCTGCACGCTGCTGGACAAGCCGGAGCGGCGCAAACCCGGTGTTACCTTGGTGCCTGAGTACGTAGGTTTTACCGTTCCCAACGAATTTGTGGTCGGTTACGGATTGGATTATAATGAGCATTACCGTAATCTTCCCTATATCGGCGTTCTGAAGCCGGAGGCATATCAATAATAAGGAGAAACCAATACATTGAAAAATCGCAAATGGATTATTACGGTCATTTACATCGTCGTTTTGGTGCTGACATTTTCCTGGATGTTCGGATTGTTTGGCGGCGGAGGAAATGACGTTTCATACTCCCAGGTAATTAGCCTGTTTCAGAAGCAGCAGGTCCGCAGCTTCCAGGTAAAGGGAGACACCATTGAACTGAAACTGCACACCCCCTACAACGGCAAATCAGAACTGAAAGCGACCCTTGCCGATCCGGACGGCTTCCGCCAGGATATGTGGCAATTGCTACAGGAACAGCAGCAGACCGGCGTGTTGGAGAGCTTCGATTTTATAGCCGGGAAAAAACTGTCTCCCTACGATTTTATCTTCCCCATTATCTTAGCCGGTGTAGTACTGCTGATTCTGTGGATCTTGCTGGTTGGTCGGGCAAACCAAAATAACCCGATGGCAAACTTTGGAAAGGCCCGCACACTATTTGGCCAGCACAGTATGCATAAGGTTACCTTTGCGGATGTTGCCGGTGTGGATGAAGAAAAGGAAGAACTGCAGGAAGTGGTGGATTTCCTTCGCAATCCCAAGAAGTTTACGGATATCGGCGCAAAGATCCCTCACGGCATCCTGCTTTCCGGCGCGCCGGGTACCGGCAAGACCCTGCTTGCCCGGGCGGTAGCAGGGGAAGCGGATGTGCAATTCCTTTCCATCTCCGGTTCGGATTTTGTGGAAATGTATGTAGGTGTCGGCGCAAGCCGCGTACGGGACCTGTTTGACCAGGCAAAGAAAGTCGCACCGGCTATCGTGTTCATCGATGAGATCGATGCAGTGGGCCGCAGACGGGGTTCCGGTATGGGCGGCGGCCACGATGAGCGGGAACAGACGCTAAACCAGCTACTGGTGGAAATGGACGGCTTTAGTAAAAACGAGGGCATTATCGTCCTGGCAGCCACTAACCGGCCGGACATTTTGGATCCGGCACTGCTTCGTCCCGGACGGTTTGACCGGCAAATCCACGTAGGCAGACCGGATGTGAGGGGCCGGGAGGATATCTTAAAAGTACACGCCAAGGATAAAAAGCTGGACGATTCGGTGGATCTGAAGATCATCGCCCAATCCACTGCTGGCTTTACCGGCGCGGATTTAAGTAACCTGCTCAACGAAGCAGCGATTATGGCTGCCCGGAATAACCGGCCTGTGCTGAATGTTCAAGACCTGAACGAGGCTATAATGAAGATCGTGGCCGGTCCGGAAAAGCGCAGCCAACTGCTGACCCGCAAGGACCTGAAGGAAACCGCCATTCACGAGGCGGGCCACGCCATTGCTATGTACCGCCTGCCTACCCAGACAGAGGTACGGCAGATCACCATTGTGCCTCGTGGCCGTTCTCTGGGCGCTACCTGGTATATTCCTAAAGAGGATACTTCCAGCCTGACAAGAAATCAAATGTACGAGGAGATCGTAGGACTACTGGGCGGCCGTGTGGCGGAGGCACTGTTTGTAGGCGATATTTCCGTCGGCGCATCCAATGATATTGACCGGGCCTCCAAGCTTGCTCGGGATATGGTGGCCCGCTACGGAATGTGTGAAAAATTGGGAACTGTTTCCTACACCGGCGGCGATGAACTGTTTATCGGCAGAGATTACCAAAGCACCAAGAGTTACTCAGAGAAGGTGGCTGGCACGATCGATGATGAGGTAAAGATCCTGATCGATAAGGCCTATGATCATTGCAGCCAGATTCTGAAAGCGGATGAACAGAAGCTATGGCAGATCGTAAATTTCCTGTTGGAAAACGAGAGTATGTCCGGCGCACAGTTTGCTCAGTGTATGGAGGATCAGCCCATCGAAGATTCCAAAGATACTACGCTGTTTGATAAGCTAAAAAATGAAGAATAAAAATCAGCCTGCTCCTTTTTTGGAGCAGGCTGATTTGCTAAATAAAACAGGCACCCGAAGGTGCCTGTTTTTTTGTTTTAGAAAGAGAGATTACTTAGAAAGTCTTCTTCTTGTTGATAACCAGAACGGAAGCCATGCCGATTGCAGCAATGCCCAGAAGAGCAAACCACAGAACCATATTCATGCTGTCGCCGGTCTGGGGGTTGTTGGTAGTGCCCTGGTTGCCGGTGTTACCCTGGTTGCCAGTATTGCCTTCGTTACCAGTGTTACCTTCGTTACCAGTGTTACCTTCGTTACCGGTGTTGCCTTCGTTACCGGTATTGCCCTGGTTGCCTTCGTTGCCGGTGCCACCCTGGTTGCCAGAGTTATCATCGCCGCCTTCGTCAGCAGCTACAGGAGTGATCTTGAAGTAACGGTACAGTGCGATGTCTTCTTCAGCGTACTCAACAAATGCGCTCTTAGAGGGCTTCAGCTTGTTGTTTTCTCTGTCAACCAT
>JAZUSG010000077.1:0-10506 GCA_045606605.1 Faecousia sp. | reverse complement strand
GGGTATGTATGCCCGCGCCAAGAAGAATCTGGAAGACCACATTTACGAGGCCCATTCTCTGGAAGAGGCCAAGACTCTGCAGGAGAAAAACGGCGGCTTCATTAAGACTATGTGGTGCGGCGAACTGGAATGTGAGCTGAAGATGAAAGAGCAGGCCGGTATGTCCTCCCGCTGCATCCCCTTCGCACAGGAGAACTTGGGAGACGTTTGCCCCATCTGCGGCAAACCCGCAAAGCATATGATCCTTTGGGGCGTTGCATACTAATTACAGTTACGCAATCCCCCCAAAGCCTTATAAAACAGATAAACCCGACCTGTGATCACGATCATAGGTCGGGTTTTTGTTTGTACTTCCCGGCGCATTTGCGGAAAGCAGATAGCGCGATTCATACCCGTTAGTCAAATTGTAGTTTAACGAACAGTGTTAAGCGCAAGATCGTAGGGGCGATCATTGATCGCCTTGCATTTGATTAGCCACCGTTTGCTAAGCGGACGATATCGCCCACGCCGTCCAGCACCATAGTGGGGCGGTAGGCGTAGGTTTTCAGGGCCTCCCGGGTAGAGATGCCTGAGAGTACCAGTACCGTGGACATACCGGACTCCAGACCGGAGATGATATCGGTATCCATCCGGTCACCGATCATCACCGCCTCTGCGGAGTGGCAGCCCAGCAGCTTCAGACCCGTGCGCATCATCAGCGGGTTCGGTTTTCCGCAGAAATAGGCCTGTGTTCCGGTGGCCATTTCAATGGGTGCGATCAGCGCCCGGCAGGCGGGGGCGATGCCGTGTTCGATAGGACCGGTCAGATCCGAGTTGGCGCCGATGAGTTTTGCGCCGCCCAGTACCAAATTGGTGGCCTTGGTTAGGGATTCCAGGCTGTAAGTCCGACCTTCGCCCACTACCACATAATCGGGGTTTACATCGTTCATGGTGCAGCCTGCCTCATACAGAGCGTTCAGCAGACCCGCTTCACCGATGGCATACACCGAGCAGCCGGGGCTTTGCTCCTTCAAAAAAGCGGCGGTAGCCAGCGCGCTGGTGTAAAAATGATGTTCCGGAACCTCCAGACCCATCCGCGCCAGTTTCAGTTTCAGCTCACAGGGGGTGTAGCCGCTGTTGTTCGTTAGAAACAGATATTCTTTTTTCTCTGCATTGAGCCAGTTAATAAATTCAGCAACGCCGGGCAGAACGATACCACCGTGGTAGATCACGCCGTCCATGTCGCAAATAAAGCCTTTTTTCTCGTTAAAATTGATTTCCATTCTAAGTAACCTCCTTATTGGTACTTTTTATTTTTTAGACACTCTAATACGGTTATAATTAACCATAAAGAGAGAAAAAAGTCAAGAATCCAAATTGTAAAATCCTGTTACTTGTGATATTCTAAACAAAAAGGAGGGGTTGCATGAAAGGGAAGTTGTTGGGTATCACGCAAGCGGTATTGCTGGCACTTGTGATTTTGGCAGGTTCTATCGCCGTACCGATCCTGTTTCGCCCGTTTTTCTACTGGCACATCCAGCCGCTGGATCTGACGAGCGCAGTGGGGCTCACGGCAGGGGAGATCAAAGAGGCCTACCGGGAAATGATGAATTACTGCATTGGTATTTCCAATTCCTTTTCCGTGGGTGTGCTGCCGTTTTCTGCTGATGGCGCAGCGCATTTTGCCGATGTGCGGAAGCTGTTTTTGCTGGATCTGTGGGTGCTGTTTCTTTCGGTAGCGCTTCTGATTCCTGTGACCATCTACCGCAGGAAAAGACCTGCTGTACTATCTGGGCACACCCCCGGCTTTTGGAGCGCCGCAGGCTTGGGCGCAGCGTTTTTGACAGTAGGTATTCTGGCGGCACTGGACTTCCGCAAAGCCTTTGAAATTTTTCATAAGATATTCTTCCCGGGTAAAGATAATTGGGTCTTCGATACACGGAAAGATCCGGTCATTAAAATGCTTCCTATGGAATTTTTCCGAAATTGCGCCATTTTAATCGGTGCTTTTTTGGTTTTAGGCTGCGCAGCAATGCTGATTTTCGATGGATATATGCGAAAAAAAGATAAGAAATCCCGTTTGCCGTGAAGCAAACGGGATTTGTTCTAAACAGGATTCGTTTTATTAGTAGTTTTCTGCCTGCACCTCAAAGTAAGCTTTGGGATGGGCGCAAACGGGGCAAACTTCGGGAGCGGCAGCGCTGAGGACCAAATGGCCGCAGTTGCGGCATTCCCACATTACCACACCGGCCTTTTCGAATACTGCCTTGGTTTCTACATTGTGCAGCAGTGCGCGGTAGCGCTCCTCGTGGGACTTTTCGATGGCAGCGACACCGCGGAACTGGGCGGCCAGGGCGGTGAAGCCTTCTTCTTCCGCTTCCTTTGCCATCCGGTCGTACATATCGGTCCATTCGTAGTGTTCACCCTGAGCGGCTTCCAGTAAATTCTCAGGAGTCGTGCCCAGCTCGCCAAGAGCCTTGAACCACAGCTTTGCGTGTTCCTTTTCGTTCTCTGCGGTCTTTAGAAACAGAGCAGCGATCTGCTCGTAACCGGCCTTTTTGGCAACACTTGCGAAATAGGTGTACTTGTTCCGAGCCTGGGATTCGCCGGCAAAAGCTTCCCACAGATTTTTCTCGGTTTTTGTACCGGCATAAGGATTTTTCTTTTCCATAAAATAACCTCCGTAAAGTGTTTTGTATTCCGCAAACATTATAGCACATATAATGGCTATGTCAAATAAATTATTGACTTTTGGGGGTCAATATGATATAAAAGCAGACGAAAAAACAGTTTTTATTTTCATAAAATCCAGTAAATTACAAACAGTATTATGGACGGAAAAATGACTGTCCATTCCGTTATAAAGGTGCGAAAACCAACGATGTTATTTTTAAGAAATGAGGGGTCGTTATGAATCGAATTTCAGAACTTTACGACTTGACACATACACTTTCCGCAGATTATTTAAAGCAGTTTGCCTATCCCTGGGAGGCTCTCAAGGGCATCAAAGATATGATCGTGCAGCTGGGTGAAACTTTGGGCGATGACTATGATATGGTTGCCCCTCAGGTGTGGGTTCACAAGACCGCAAAGGTCGCGCCTACGGCCTATTTGGGGGCGCCCTGCATCATTGGTGCAGGCACAGAAGTGCGGCATTGCGCCTTTATCCGCGGCGCAGCGCTGGTTGGAGAAAACTGTGTGGTGGGCAATTCTGTGGAACTGAAGAATGTGATTTTGTTTGACAATGTACAGACACCCCACTATAACTATGTGGGCGACAGTATCTTAGGCTACAAATCCCATATGGGTGCCGGCTCTATTACATCCAATGTAAAATCCGATAAAACCCTGGTGGTGATCCATGGCGATGAGCCTATGGAGACCGGGCAGAAAAAGGTGGGCGCGATGCTGGGTGATTTTGTAGAGATCGGCTGCAACAGTGTGCTCAATCCCGGTACGGTGATCGGCAGAAATTCCAGCGTATACCCTCTTTCCTGTGTGCGTGGTACAGTTCCCGCAAACAGCATTTATAAGTCCGGCGGTGTGATCGTCGCCAAAAAGGAGGACTAATTATGGGTAAGTATTTCGGAACAGACGGCTTTCGTGGAGAAGCCAATGTGAATCTGACCGCTGACCACGCATTTAAAGTGGGCAGATTCCTGGGTTGGTATTATGGTGAGCTGAAACGGCGGGCCGGGGACGAAGAACCGCCCCGGGTGGTCATCGGCAAGGATACCCGCCGTAGTAGCTATATGTTTGAGTATTCCCTGGTGGCAGGGCTTACGGCTTCCGGTGCCGATGCCTATATGCTCCACGTTACCACCACACCTTCCGTGGCTTATGTAACCCGGGTGGATGCCTTTGATTGCGGTATTATGATCTCTGCCAGCCATAATCCTTACTACGATAACGGCATCAAACTCCTTAACTGCTATGGCGAAAAGATGGAAGAAGAGACCATCTCTTTGGTGGAAGCGTATTTGGACGGAGAGCTGGAACTGTTTGGCAAACGCTGGGAAGAGCTTCCCTATGGCAAGAAGGATAAGGTCGGTTGCACCGTGGACTATGTAGCAGGCCGTAACCGCTACATCGGCTACCTGATCTCTTTGGGAATGTTCTCCTTTAAGGGCGTTAAGGTTGGCTTGGATTGCGCCAACGGCGCATCCTGGAATATTGCCAAATCCGTATTTGACGCGCTGGGCGCAAAGACCTATGTGATCAATGCAGAGCCCGACGGCACCAATATTAACAACGATGCCGGTTCTACCCACATTGAAGTGCTGCAGAAGTTTGTTACCGATAATGGCCTGGATGTAGGCTTTGCCTATGATGGCGACGCAGATCGTTGCCTGTGTGTGGACGAAAACGGACAGGTGGTCAGCGGAGACCATATCCTCTATATTCTGGGTCAGTATATGAAGGGCCGCGGACAATTGGACAATAACACGGTTGTAACCACAGTTATGTCCAATTTCGGTCTGTATAAAGCTTTTGACGAGCAGGGGATCGGCTATGCCAAGACCGCTGTGGGAGATAAGTATGTGTACGAATATATGGTTGCTAACGGCTGCCGTTTAGGCGGTGAGCAGTCCGGCCATATCATTATCTCCAAGTATGCCACCACCGGCGACGGCATCCTCACCAGCATTAAGCTGATGGAGGTTATGCTGGCGAAGAAGAAGGCCATGAGTCAGCTTTGTGATGGCCTGACCATCTTCCCCCAGGTGCTGAAAAATGTCCGGGTGAAATCCAAGCCGGAAGCCCAAAATGACCCCGTTGTGCAGGCAGCGGTGCAGGCAGTGGCAGAGCGGCTGGGTGATGCCGGCAGAATCCTGGTGCGAGAATCCGGCACAGAACCGGTGATCCGCGTTATGGTGGAAGCTCCCACCAAAGCGATTTGTCAGGAATGTGTGGATCGGGTTGTGGATGTTATCTGCGCACAAGGCCACGCACGGGTATAAATAACAAAAAGCCGCTGAATGTTCAGCGGCTTTTTTACATAAGGTCAATGAGATTAAATATGGCTCGTTGCTGTTCTCGTGTGAGTTTGGACCAGCGCTGCAGAAGCTTTCTTTGTGAGGAAGTCAGAGAAACGGCCTCATCGCCATCGGCAAACATCTGTGAAAGGGTGATGCCGAAAGCGTTGCATATTTTTTCAAGTGACGATACCGTGGGAGTCATACCCTTGCGGTACCAGGAAGAAATGGTGGATTGCGGTAGACCGGAATGCTCCGCAAGCTGGTATTCTGTCCAGCCACGCTCTTCCCGACGGGCTGAAATTTGAGAAAGGATATCCTTCACCGTAGCCACTCCTTGCTTGTTTTCGTTTATATTATTATACTTGGATAGCTGTTTCAAAGTAATCATTTTTAACGTAAAAAATTTACGATAAAGAGGAGTAATTTGCAGAAATAAGCAACTTTTTTGAAGATAAAATTAGTGTTGCGAATGCTGGATTTTTTGGAATTTTGGGTTGAAACAAAGAGATTTTTGTGATACAATCAGTCTTAAGATATCCACGGCAAGAATCCGTGAATGGAAAGTAATTTGGGAAGGAAAATGATTATGCCGATTTTTGGTTCGTTTCACGCTTTGATTCCTCAGGAAAAATATATGAATAGTTGGGCGGTAATCGCTTGCGATCAGTTTACCTCTCAGCCGGAGTATTGGCGTCAGGTGAGAGCAATTGCGGAGAATGTTCCCTCTGCGGTGCATTGTATTTTACCAGAGGCAGAGCTTGCATCCAGCAATGAAGATACATATGCCAAGATCAATGCGACAATGCAGGAATATCTCGATGGCGATGTGTTCCGATGCTATCCCGATAGCTTCGTATATGTGGAGCGAATCCTGCAGGATGGTTCCGTGCGGGCAGGTATCGTTGGTGCGATCGACCTGGAAACTTACGATTTTCACAGTGATGCCACTTCCGCTATCCGGGCTACGGAAAAAACAGTGGAAGAGCGTCTTCCTCCCAGAATGCAGGTGCGCCGGAACGCGCCCTTTGAGATGACCCACGTACTGCTGCTGAGCGATGATGCAGACAACAGTATTGCCGGTGGTTTGGATGTTTCCAAACTGACCAAGGTCTATGATTTTGACCTGATGCAAGGTGGCGGCCACATTACCGGCTGGCTGATCGATGGGGAAGAGGCTCGCAAATTAGAGGCACGCCTGGAAGCGTATTGTCAGAAAAAAGCGCAGGAATTTAACGGTGTGGATCCCGTCCTGTTCCTGGTAGGCGATGGCAACCATTCCCTTGCCACCGCCAAGCAGTGCTATGAGGAGCTGAAACGCAAAACACAGGACGAAACTGTCCTTGCCCGGGCAAGGTATGCTATGGTAGAGCTGGAGAACATCCGGGATGATTCCCAAAAGTTTGAACCCATCCACCGGGTTATGACCGGGGTGGATGCAGATCATCTGCTGGCATTTTTGCAAAACACCTGCTGCGCCCAGGCGGGCCATCCCATCCAGTGGACTGCCGGAATTCGCCGGGGAACACTGTATTTAGACGAGAAATTAGGCACGCTGCCCATTGGTATTTTACAAACCGCGCTGGACCAGTACATGGCGCAATATCCCGGCGAGATCGATTATATCCACGGGGATGATACGGTGGTAGAGCTATCCCAGGCAGCCAATTCCGTCGGCTTCCTGCTGCAAGCAATTCCCAAGGATTCTTTCTTTAAGGGTATTGCTAACGACGGCGTTCTGCCCAGAAAGACCTTCTCTATGGGTCACGCACAGGAAAAGCGATACTATCTGGAAGCGAGAATTATTAAATAAAATCTTAAGCTTTGCCACGCAAAAAATGTGTGGCAAAGCTTTTTTCTGCAAATTGATGTGTTTTAATTATTTTTGGTGAAAAGACTAAAATTAAACTAAAGAAGGCAGAAAAATTGTAACATTAAACAAAAAAATTAGTAAAAAATAACGTAAATATAATACGATATACCGAACTATAGAAAATATGGAAAAGATTTGCGTCGAAAAAAGGAAAATCATTGGGAATTCTATACTTTTATCTAAAATTAAAGTTGCAAAATTGGGCATGATGTGATATCTTAAATAAGATAGCCGAATGTTGGGCTTTTGTAGCCTCGGCTTACCATGTTTGGATTGTGTTGGAGAGGCAAATGAACGGCTTTACGGATATACATACCCATATACTTCCCGGGGTGGATGACGGTGCTCAGGATATAGGCCAAGCAATGCGATTGCTTCGTCTTGCTTGGAAAAACGGCACCAGAACGATAATCTTTACGCCTCACTACCGGGGAAAATACAAAGAGAATACGCTGAATCAGCTGAGAATGGAATTTGAGATGCTGCAGGAACTGGCAAAGGATGAATTTCCGGGTTTGCAGCTATACCTGGGTCACGAGGTTGCCTTTGAAGTAGATGCGCCCCAAGCGGTGAACGCCGGTAAGGTGATGTCGCTAAATCATTCCCGTTATATGCTTTTGGAGTTTAAAACAAATGTGTTGCGCACCCAAATCATAAATGGTGTGATGGAAACATTTCAGTGCGGATTCATTCCTGTTGTTGCCCATGTAGAGCGTTACGATATTTCCCGTACGGACGATACCCTGATAGAGGAACTGCTGGAGATGGGCGCACTACTGCAGCTAAATGCAGATAGCGTTATGGGTGTTAACGGCGGTAAGGTCAAGCGGTTTTGTCATAAACTGCTTAAATTCGGTGTGGTACATTTTGTGGCATCGGATGCCCATGATCAAAAATACCGTCCGCCGCTGCTGCGGAAGGCGTTTATGAAGATTTATAAAAAATACGGTCAGGAATATGCTGCCGCGCTCTTTTATGACAATGCCCAGGCAGTGATTGAAAACAGACCTATAAGTTAAGGAGATATATATGGAAACCAGAAAAGACGAAATGGAAATTGATCTGATAGACCTGTTCTATTACCTGAAGAAGAAAATTTGGGCCATTGTGGCAGCATTTTTGGTGTTTGCCATTTTGGGCGCAGTTTTTACCACATTCTTTATGCAGGATGAGTACACGGCTAAGACCCGTATGTATGTGCTCAACCGCTCTTCCGAGGCGGGCATTTCTTCCAGCGACTATAGCATCTCCAATTATATGGTCAAGGACTATGAGGTACTGATCACCGGTGAGAACGTTACCCGGGAAGTGATCGATCGCCTGCATTTGGATATGTCCGTTTCTGAACTTGCCGGCAAGATCTCCGTTTCTGCGATCGAAAATACCCGTATTTTGCAGATCATCGTGGTAGATAACGACGCCAAGCGGGCAGCGGCTATTGCCAACTGTGTCCGGGAGATCTCCAGCGCGCAGATCAAAGAAATTATGGACGTGGATGCGGTCAATTTGGTGTACGAAGCTGAGGTACCCGCAGGCAAATCCGGTCCCAATATGACACAGAATATGATAATTGCTGCAGTGCTGGGTGTCGTGCTGGCAATTGGCGTTCTGGTTGTTGTGTATATGCTGGATGATACCATCCGTACAGATGAGGATGTTACCCGCTTCCTGGGCCTGGATACACTGGGTGTAATCCCGATGTCTAAGGAACTGGAAACTATGATCAATACAGGTTTAAACAACGCTAAGAAAAACAAGCTTGCCGGTAACAGCAAGCACGCTTCCAAGAATTGAGAGGTAGCGCAATGGATAAGATTGCAGCAAGTCGTTTTATAACAAAAGAATTTCAGGTTTCTGAAGCAATAAAAACCCTGCGTACTAATTTGATGTTCAGTGGCGCTAATATTCGGGCCGTGGCACTGACCAGTTTCAGCGCATCGGAAGGCAAGTCTACCATTTCCTTCCAGTTGGCAGCTTCTTTGGCCCAGGCCGGCAAGCGCGTATTGCTGGTGGATGCAGACCTTCGTAAAAGTGTGCTTGCCAGCCGTTTGCGCGTGCGGGGCAGAACAAGAGGTCTTAGCCACTTCCTCTCCGGTCAGGCCAATGCGGATGAGTTGCTCAATGAGACAGATGTGCCCGGCTTTTACATTATGTTTGCCGGCACTCGCGTGCCGAACGCATCGGAGCTTTTGGGCGGCGAGAGTTTTGGAAAGCTGATCCCCGCGCTGAAAAATGTGTTTGATTATGTGATCGTGGACGCCGCTCCTGTAGGCCAGGTCATCGACTGCGCCGTTATGGCCCCTAAGTTGGATGGCGTTTTGCTGGTAGTGGATACCACCCACAACAGCCATAAGCTGGAGCGCCGCATTAAGCAGCAGCTGGAAATGGCTGGCGCTAAGATCCTGGGTGTGATCTTAAACCGCGTGGATATGCAGGATAAGAGCGGTTATTACGGTAAGGCTTACGGCTATGGTTATGGCTACGGTTATGGCGAAACCGAAAATAAGAAGAAGGAATAAGAGGTAAAGTGGAAAAGAAAATGAATAGCGGTGCGGTTGCATTGGTGGAAAGGACAGAAGTTAAACGGCCCAGCGTGGGCTATCTTGCCGTGAAACGCGTTTTCGATTTTCTGTCTGCATTGTGCGCGAGCATTGTGTTATTGTTTCCGTTGAGTGTTCTTTCAATAATGGTAGTACTAAAAGATTTTGGCAGTCCTTTTTATGTGCAGAAACGTGTCGGTCAACACGGGAAAGTGCTTTCGATAGCTAAGTTACGTAGCATGAAAAAGGGTGCAGATAAACTGGAGGACATTCTGACACCGGAGCAACTGGAAGAATACCGTCGGGAATATAAACTGTCAGATGACCCTCGACTGATCGGCTATAAAAATCCTGGTGACAGCACAAAATGCTTTGGCGGTGTCATCCGCAAGTACTCGCTGGATGAGCTTCCTCAAATCGTTTGGAATATTTGCATTAAAGGTAATATGTCGGTTGTTGGTCCGCGTCCTATTCTTCAGGAAGAACTGGAGCAGAGCTACACAAAAGAAGAACAGCAGCTTTTACTATCTGTAAAACCTGGTCTTACTGGTTATTGGCAGGCATATGCACGAAATGATGCCACCTATGAGACGGGAAAGAGACAGCAGATGGAATTACATTATGTGAAGAATTGCTCTTTGAGAATGGATATTAAAATTATCTTTGCTACAGTTAAGGCAGTTCTGTCGGGAAGAGGCGCAAAATAAATTAGGAGTAAAACCTTATGAGCTTGAAGTTTTCGGTTGTAACGGTTGTTTTTAATTGTGAAGATTCGATCAGAAAGACGATTGAGTCCGTGTTGAATCAGGAATATGCGCCAATGGAGTATCTGATTGTGGATGGTAATTCTTCAGATGCTACCGTTTCAATCGCGGAACAATATCGGAAAGCTTTTGATGAAAAAGGTGTTTCCTATCGGATTTTCAGCGAGCCGGATTCCGGTATCTACAACGCTATGAATAAGGGAATCCGTGCAGCGTCCGGCGAGTTTCTTTCTTTTTTAAATGCTGGGGATTGGTATGAAACAGATGCATTAAAGAACATCAATAGTTTTTATGACGATGAGCCGTTTGACCTTGTTTACGGAGGTCTCCATTATGTGAATCCTAACGGAACGGTTTTCGACAAGATGTCAAAG
>JAZUSG010000076.1:0-16971 GCA_045606605.1 Faecousia sp. | reverse complement strand
CTAATTCCAATTCCTTGATTTCATCTTGGTACGCCTTGGAAGTGGCTGTATATGCCAACTCCGGAACAATTCCGCTCATATACTTATCAGTAAGAGAAACGATATCCTCTCGCCTCTTGGTAAGCTTTTTCTCTACAGCTGTTATTTGTGCCCGGTTATCCTTGGGTTTAGTTAGCGTATCGTAGTCCTCTCGAAGAGTAGCGCAAATTTTCTCCTTATGGGGGATAATCAACTGGGTGATAATATCGTGCAAAGCCATTGCCAGAACCCGCTCATTAACCCGTCTGCCGGTGCAACCGACCGGAACAACTTCCCCCAGGTCATTTACAATCTGCCGTGGTAGACCGCGCTCGTGGTTCTCAATGCACTCCCAGGCCCTATACAAGCCGTTCTGCTGCTTTTTTCGCACACTGATATAGGAATTACCACAGCAGCCACAATAAATCTTACCGGATGTCCAGTAGCGGTTTGAGTGCTTTGCTTTGACCTCGTCCGAAGGTTCATTTTCTTTCAGTCTTTTCTGCACCTTATCCCACAGGTCACGGCTGACGATTGCTGCCTCTGGATGGTGGTCGGTTATGTAGAAGCTAATGGAATCACCCCGGTTATATTTCTTCTTATGGGTAAGAGGGTCAGGGGTATAGGTCTTGCCTTGTGCAAGGTCACCTACATATTTCTCGTTCCGTAGCAGTCGCAGGATGACAACATTGCTCCACCCATTTTTGTATCGTTTGGTTTTTACCCCCATCTGCTGCAGCCGCTTCGCTATGGTAAATGTACCGTCACCGGAAGCATACCACTGATAAATCTGGCGAACAATCTCGGCTTCCTCTTCGATGATAACAAAGCGCTGAACCCCGTTTTCATCACGAACGATATTATAGCCGAACATTTCCTTCCGACCAAATACTGCACCTTGCTGCATACGTTGCTGATGTCCCCAACGCACACGGCGGGATGTTCTCAGGCTTTCTTTTTCAGCATTAGTTGCCGCTTCGGTTAATTTATCTCGGTAGTCATTACTTTCAGTGTTGATATCATCAGATAAAAACCAGATGTAAACACCTTTGTTCCGGAGTTCTTCCACAATATTTAGCAGATGCTGCACATTTCGTGAGAAACGGGATACCTCCTTCGTCAGTATTATCTCAACGCCGCCATACCGGGCAAGCGCAAGCATCCGGTTGAACTCGTCTCGCTTTTCAAGCGATGTGCCGCTGAGTCCTTCGTCTGCAAAAATGCCTATATTTGTCCAATTTTGGTGTTGGGAGAAATACCGCTGGAAAAACTGCTTTTGTGCTACCAGTGAATTTCGTTGGTCGAATTCATCTGTACTAACGCGGCAGTAGGCGCACACATTTCGCGGCTGGTCATCTTCTGTTTTCAGCAGGCGTTTGATTGGTTCGATTACTTGGGTTTTTGCCACTGTGCACTTCCTCCTTTATTTCTCTAATGGAAAGAACATCCCGTATGTAATGCGTGAATTCATTAAGTAACACATCACACTCAGCTTTTGTAATCGCCAAAGCTTCGGGATTAACTATCAAATATAACGCCACCTTGCTATAAGCTTCACTGCCATTGTATGCAGAGTGCTTGTAGGAAAGTGCCTTTCTGGGGTTATTATAACATGACCATTATTAATCTTCAATAGGAACCGAGGAATTGGGTCACTTAGAGATGGTTGGCGCGATTGTTCATCAATTAACACGGAATCTAAAGGATTCACAAATTGAGGATTCTGCTTTTGCGCCATATTTTGTAGACCACACCGCTGGTGTTTATCCGACGGCAGCCTCCGGATTCCCTTGGAGCGCCGCATCTATTGCTGTAAAAGGCGATCCTATTGCCGATCTCACTGAAGATCTGGCCGCAGAGCAAAAAGCGCGGGTAACCTATGACAATATTTTGCGTCTAAGCGATGACGCGGATGTGAATAATGTAATTAAATTCCTGCGCCAACGGGAAATTGTTCATTTCCAAAGATTTGGTGAAGCGCTCCAGCTTTTACGGGAAAAACTAAATCAAAAGAATGTTTACTGTATGAACCCTGCAATTGATATGTAAGCAAAAAGGAACCCCCAAACGGGGGTTCCAGAATTATTTTGTTCGGCTTGTCAGCGCTATGGCAAGTTCTTTCATAAATTCAGTGCCATTAAACGCATCTAATAGTTTTATCGCTTCTTGTGTGTGATCAATTACCATTTTATCGCATTTTTCAAGACCATATAGATGTACAAATGTATTTTTAACAGAATCAACGCCAACCGCTTTGCCAAGTTCCTCCTGCGTACCGATTACATCCAGCATATCATCCCGGATCTGGAATGCAAGGCCCAAGTGATCAGCAAAATCACCGGCAGCAGAAAGCTGTTTCTCACAGCCACCACCAGCTAAAACGCCCAGCATACAAGCCGCACGAATCAAAGCGCCGGTTTTGCGGCTTTGAATGTCGATTACTTCCTGTTTTGTGCACTGACGCTGTTCACTGGACATATCCAACACCTGTCCGCCAACCATTCCGATTTCACCGGCGCAGGTCGATAAAATTTCAACAGCTTGAATGCGGACATCTGCACAATAAGGTGCCTTAGTCAAATAGTTAAATGCAGCAGTTAAAAGCCCGTCTCCGGCAAGAACTGCTGTTGCTTCACCATACATCTTGTGATTCGTCAGCTTTCCCCGCCGATAATCATCGTTATCCATACAGGGAAGATCATCATGAATCAAACTATATGTATGGATCATTTCAACTGCAGCCGCAAATGGAGCAGCATCCTGCCAGTTTCCTCCGCACATACGGCAAAAATCAAATACAAAAACGGGACGAAGCCGTTTACCACCGGCCAGCAAGCTGTAACGCATTGCTTCAAACAGAAGTGCCTGAGGTTCATTGGGATAATGAAAACACTGTTTATCCAAATAATTCTCTATATAGGATAAATATTCCCGGTTTTGCTCCTTAAAGCTCTGCATCAAAATCCTCCTCTACAGGCTCGCCATCTTCCGATATGGCGATTTTTTTGACTTGTAATTTTGCATTATCCAAGAGATTTTGACATCTACGAACCAGGTCTGTACCTTCTTGGAACAGTTTAAGGGACTCCTCAAGAGGGGCTTCACCCAATTCCAACACTGATACAATTTGTTCCAACCTTTTCATACTCTCTTCAAAATTCAGTTCTTTTTTACTCATAAATGATGTTCCTCCACCCTTGTAACACTTGCCGTTACCGTTCCGTCGCTAAATACAATTTCAACCTGATCGCTCGGTGTAAGCGCATTTGCAGCACGTATTATATGTTCATCATCTGCTTTTACAATCGCATAGCCGCGGGAAAGAACCTTTAAAGGACTCAGTGCGTCCAATTTCGCTGCAAAAGCAATATACTCACGGTTCATTCCATTAATATTCTGATTTTGTGCAGAAATTAGGTCCTTTTTAAGCTGATCCAGCGTGAAACATTTATTTTGTAAATATAAATTGTAATTTTGCAGCGCAGGACGGTCTGTTAATGACTGCAGCCGATCAATTGCGTTATTTAGAAAGCGCTGAACACTGGAGGTCATTGACGTCAGTATACTGTCAATATTCTGACGCAGCGCATCCTGGTCTAATACGGCAAGCTCCGCTGCATTTGAAGGTGTAGCGGCACGCAAATCGGCAACATAGTCCGATATGGTTACATCCGGTTCGTGTCCAACAGCAGAAATCACAGGAATTTCAGAGCGATAGATTGCATGGGCCACCAACTCACTGTTAAAAGCCCACAAATCCTCCATAGAGCCGCCTCCGCGCCCTACAATCAGCAAATCTGCCAGTTTCAGCGCGTTTGCAAGGTCAACTGCATCCGCGATTTCACTCGGAGCCTCGGCGCCCTGAACGCGTACCGGCAGTAAGATAACTTTACAGAGCGGATAGCGCTTATTAAGAATACGCAGCATATCGTGAATCGCTGCGCCGGCCGAGCTTGTGATAATGCCGATCGTCTTTGGGTACTGCGGTAAGCGCTTTTTATGCGCAGGATCAAATAAGCCTTGTGCAGACAATTTTTCTTTCAGTTGCTCAAATGCCAGGTGCAGATCCCCTACCCCGTCCGGCATCATCCCAGTACAGTATAGCTGGTATGCACCGTCACGGGGATACACGCTGATTTTGCCGATCACCAACACCTGCATACCGTTGGCAGGCTGAAAGCGTAAACGCACCGCACTGGAGCGGAACATAACGCATTTTAAGCTGGCATTGTCATCCTTCAGCGTGAAATAATGGTGACCGGAGGGATAGACTTTGTAGTTACTGATCTCTCCCATAACCGCTACGGATGAAAGAATGGAATCCTTATCAATAACAGATTGGATATAGCCGTTGATTTGAGATACTGTTAAAACATCTTGTGGCATAAAATCACCCCAAAAGCCTGTGGGTCAGCACTGCAACGCCCAATGCGTTGTCAGTTGAAAATTGCGGCAGAGCAAAAACTGCGTCCGTACCGGAAAATTCCTGTCTTAGCATAGAATTGGATGCTACACCACCGGAAAACACAACAGGAAGTCCGGGATATTTATGATTTGCGTTTATCGTTGCTTGCATAACTGCGTTACATACGCATCGCAGTGCAAAGGCAGCGGTCTCTGCCTTATTTCCGGACTTCTCAAAATACTGTGAAACCTTATTCTGAACACCGGAAAGAGAAAAAGTCGACTCTGTGCATTTCACGCGAAACACATCCGTGTTATTTGCCTCACGGCTTAGCATATCCAGCATTTTACCGGAAGGAAAAGGAACTTCCAGCAATTGACCGGTACGGTCAATTAACTGACCGGCGGAAATATCAGAAGTTCCGCCAATGCAGGTACATTTCACATTCTTTCCATCCGGTTCCACAAGGAGAAGTTCTGTGGTTCCCCCAGAGAGATGCCAGGCAAGATGCGGTTTATCCATTAAATCCAGTCTGTTTGCGCTCCACAGTGCCGCAGCTATATGACCTTGCTGATGAGAGCATTCCACAAGAGGGACTCCAAGGGCATCAGAGAGGACTTTTGCGTGAGAATATCCAACGGTGAAGCAGGGCATATAGCTGCCCTCTACCGCCCGTGGACGGGTGCTAACGCCAACAGCAGTAATTACATCGCTTTGTATATGGGAAAATAGCCTGCCGGATAGCACCGGCAGGCTCTTCGTGTGATGAAAAACAGCATCACTTTGCCGTAAGCCAAGCTCACCGGTGCGAACCGGAAGAAGCTCGGAGCAATTTATGCCATCGTGACCATCAAAACAAGCTATAGATGTGGTGTAATTACTGGTATCAAAACCAATTACACTCATACTTCCACCTCAGCATTTAAGCTTCTGGCAAAGCTACCGAGTATACCATTAACGAAGGATGCGGCATCTTCGCCATCATAAAGCTTAACAATGCGGACCGCCTCAGAAATCGCTACACCGGTAGGTACATCATCCAGAAATTTAATTTCAAAAATTGCCAGTTGCATAACCGTACGGGCAAGTCTTGAAATTCGGGAGACATCCCAACCAATAGAATAATGCTGGATGGTCTCATTGAGAATATCCGCCTGATTTGCGACACCGGAGACAACTGTATCAATATAAGCTCTTTGCGCACGGCTGGGACGATCCTCATATACAGGGTTTTCGTTCGAGAGCATATTATAGTACTCTTTTTGTAAACGATTGGCAATCAGCATTTCCGGTTCATCACCGGTGAATTCTTGGGCATAAATCAAATGTACTGCCAACTCTCTGGCATTGGCTCTGGTCATGAACACTACCTCACTGACGGGTGATGCCACATACGTTCACATTTACTGCAGCGATCTTAATGCAAGCGATTAACTCGAGCGCATTCACAATGGCTACCTGAGCGGCTTTAGCAATGTTTAATACATTCTGACCGTAGTAAACATTGATATTACACTCAATGTCAACAGAATTATTTTCCAAAACGGTAATCTTAATTCCACGACCCCAGTTCTTTTTACCGATCAGCTCTGCAATATCAGCACCGGGCTTATTATTAAGACCAACAACACCTTCTACCTCACACGCAGCATGGGCAACGATGTCCGCGATTACATCCTCGGAAATTTGAACAGTTCCTTTTTCCTGAATCTGTGTAATATACTGTTTGCTCTCTGCCATGGAATACCTCCTAAATTAACGTCATACACCGCATGACATACTTTTGTTTATTGTACCACAAATCCTGAAAAATACAATACTTTATTTAAAGTAATCCCCCAGACATTATGTCTGGGGGATATCTCACTTTACTTCCACAACATGTATTTGATCCATTGTATAATCTGACTGAGTAGTTACGATGTCTGCGATTATAGCAACATCCGGCTGCTGCAAGCCGCCTTCCGGTGCGGCAACCGCAACGGAAATAGCATCATCTGCTATGTATGCTACGCAGTCAGTATACCCTTTTGCAATCACGAGGCTCTCAATTTGTGCCTCACAAAGTGCCATATTAACAAGCTCTTCCAGCTGTGCAGTAAACTGGGATACATTCTCGTCACCATAGGACATCGTTTCCTGCAAGAGTGTTACCGCGCCGTCCCGTGCTTCCTGTCGGGAAAGTCGAACTGCAGCGAAATAATCACGCATAGTATCCGAATTGTTATCGCCAACAATACTGTTATCATCACCCATTACAAGGGTATCGTTTGACATAATTTTGTTTTCATCCAGCGTATCCGTCAGATCTGAAACAGCCCGATCCTGACTATATGCCCAATTTGCATATATACCGCCGCAAACCGTTAAAAGAACTGCTGCTGCAACTAAATTCTTTTTCCATAATTTCATATTCATATCCCCTCTCACTTCATTTTTAACACACAAATGTTATCTGCACCAAGGCCTGTAATTTTAGATACTGCCTGGATAATATCAAGCCGTACCGACGCGCTGTCAGCACCTTCACACACCACAATTGCACCAAGATATGTTGGCGGATCAATATGGGAAATTAATCCGCTCTCGTTTCGCTGTGCGTCCGTTATAATGATGGTTTCAACTCTTGTGTTTGTTGTTTCACCGGAAATATTTTGATCGGAATCGGTTTGATAAATTACCTTTTCACCGCTTGCAACAGATAATAAGACCTGCACCCTACCAGCTCCCTGTACGGACTGCAGAATTTCAGTTAGTGCTGAAACGCTGATTGTTTGACTGTTTGTGCTTGAATGTTTAATTTCTTGTATGTCTTCTGTTTTTTCTGCAGATTTACCCGGCAATATTAGCAAAACAATACCAATTGCAAGCACAATGGCAGCGTATTTATATTTAGATAGCAGCTTTGTAACTTTACCGGCAATACTTTTTACATCCATTTTTGATTCTCCCTGCGTATACCAAGGGTATTTTCAATGTAATTGCTTAAAGCCTCTTTCGCATAAGGAGTAACCTTTCCTATAATGGCTACCGCGCTGGGGATCTGATCGTTAGCCGCATCTAAGACCACCTCCACTGAAATGTCCAAGTCCATTTGATGTGCTTTCTCCAAAATATATGTTTCCGTCTGTTCCTTTATGATTACAGATAAATTCTCTTTTGCTGCCGCTTGTCCATCAGAAACATAACGATCTGCGTCCAAAGACAGTCCGTCAAGATACCGTTCCACACCCCTAAATGTAATTTTAGTAATTGGCGAAATCACAGCAACAGTCATGATTATTCCGGAAATTAGCTTCAATACTCTTCCGATTGTAGTTTTACTATCCGATAATTGCATTACTATCGCGCACATAATTGCCGTTGCGACAATGCCGATAATATACACTTTCATTAGTTCATCCCCTTCATAAAACACACAAGGCTAATCAGAAGCAATATGCACACTGTTCCTGTCATTGCCAGCGCAAAACCCATACCTGTGGAAAAATTATCAACTAAGCCGGATGAGGATTTATGTCCAAACACATTACATACCGCTCCACACAATTTAAGCAGCAAATATTGCACTCCAATTTGTAAAAAAGGGCCTATGCAAACAGCAATAACAGCGAGAATTCCATATACTCCAGCTGCGTTCTTCATAACACCGGCGCTTACCAATATAGTTTCTGAGGCATCGGACAAAACGCTGCCAACAACGGGTACAACACCGGAAATCGTGAGCTTTACAGCCTTTAGTGCAGATGCATCAACTGTTCCGGTGATGACACCGGTAATGCTAATATAGCCTGTAAAAATATAAAGAATCCATTTTAGACTTGTAGTCATAAACCACTTTAAAAAATCCTGTATTTTCTTAAGCATATCATTTCCAATTGCGCTTGTGGCAACGCAAACGCACAAATAAAAGTAGAGAGCCGGTGCAATAATTCGTACAATCAGTGCTGTCAGAACCGAATCAAAAAAGACTGTCCCTGTATATAGCGCAGCTGCAGATGTTGTCCCGCCCTGAGCTGCCAAAGCTGCGGTCATAACCGGAAGCAGTAATTTATTATATGTACTGAGTTCCTCAATGGTATTTGTAGCTAAATGAACCAATGAATTTACCGGTTGTAGCAGCAATAACCCAATCACGACCGCTCCAACCAGGCGGATGCACCCGTCGTAATTTTGAGATAACGTGCTTATGATGCTGATTATGAGCACTGTAGCAACAACGGATACACAAACATATATTGCATCTGCAAGCTCAGGTTTTAGTTTTAGGATTGCCGTTTTCAATATGTACAAAAGGCCTTCCGCAAAGTTTTCCTGATCTTCCGGCATATATTCCTGAGCAGATTCCGGTGCTGCGGGTGCTGTAAATTCCATAGCTGAAACAGGTTGCGCAATAAACAAGAAAAGTAATAAAACAATCAGCTTTTTCTTCATATCGACCCCAAAATTTCATCCAAAAGTGTAAGTAATCGTTCAAAGACCGGAATAGATAACCAAAGAACCAGGATAGACGACAGTGTCTGCAAGGCTTTACCCATTGACTCATTACCGGAATCCTTGCAAATCAGTGCCACAAATTCAGATAGCATTCCGATACCTACGACTTTTAAAACAACAGTAATTAAGTTGACATCAATATTGCCAATATCCTGCAGTTTCTTTACAAAGTCCACAAGTGGTTGAAGGAAAGTCATAGCAACTGTAATCACAGCTGCGCACACAACCAAGGTTAAGATAGTTGCGTGTTCCTTGTTGTATTTATTCAGGCAAATCCATAGCAACAATGCTATTAAGATTCCGGCAATTGCTTTCAAAAATGTATGCATTATAAATCAAATAATCGTTTAATCAGTTCAAATAAATCCGAGATTTTTTGGGCAACCATCATAAGTACAACAATTAGTCCAGTCAGCGTAGTCATTGTAGCCTGTTCCTCACGGCCTGAACGGGAGAGCACCTGGTTTAAAATAGATACAATTATGCCTACCGCGGCTATTTTAAAAATCAGTTCAACTTCCATAATCAAACAAACAGTATTGCAAGAGCTGCACCGGCACAGAGTCCTAAAGTTTGATAACTGCGTAGTCTGGAATCCCGGTTTTGTTCCAAGCCTTCCAAGTCTTTTGTGCACACCTCACGGACCGCGTCAATTCCCTTTATTTGACCGTCTAAATCAAAGCGGCAAACACTTTTTCCAAATGTCGTTAAGTTTTTCAGCGTAAGTGGCGGCAGATCACCGTACTTTGTAATTGCCTTATGCAAACATATTTCAACACTTGGAGAAACATTGGTATCTAATTCCCGCGCTAATCCGCCAAAAACAGCGCCAAGCATCTGTGTAAAAGTACATTCTATCTGTCTGCATAGCTCCGGGAAAGGTGTACTCCTGTACTGTAATTCGCTTTCCATATAATCTAAAATTCTGATGAATTCTCTTAGATTTTTCTCCTCTTCGCGGTAGCATATTGCCATTTTTAATCCAACACCACCGCAACTAAAAATAATACAAGCAGCACCAATGATTTTTATTAACATAATGGTATCCTTTCTACGTGCCAAGACTTGTCCCTGTTTAGCACAACTACCGTACTAAATAGTTCATTCTGAAGTAACGGCTGATATACAGGTCTTGTCCTCAAATCATTCAGCGAACCTGCGTGAGCCGTAGCAAGAAGTCGCACACCACACCATCCGGCGTGTAGCAGCGCTTCGCAATCTTCCCTTGCGGTTATTTCATCAACCGCAATCCAGTCTGGATTCATGCTGCGAAGCACCGCCATAATCCCCTCTGATTTTGCACAGCCGCTAATAATGTCCGTTCGAATTCCTGCTTGAAAACAGGCTTGTCCTTTATATAGCGGAAACAACTCTTCCCGTTCGTCAACAACCACTACACTCCCCCGTCCTGCATTGGACTTATTACGGATTAAATCCCGCAACAGCGTTGTCTTGCCGCAGCCAGGCGGGCCAATGATCAAGATAGATTCCTCAATATGCGCTATGTCTTTTGCGATTCCATCAAAGTCCCTTGAGACACGAATGCAAACTGAATTTGGGCGTGTAAATCCTGTCATTTTACCACTCTTTACCGTACACGCACCACAGATTCCGATTCTGTGTCCACCGCTTGCCGTTAAATAGCCTTGTGTAGTGGTTGGTGCTGACCAAGGAGAGTATTCTGAGGCAGCATTAATAATAAAATCGACATCCTGCATAGTAGCAGTCTGTTTAAGACAGGAACTACCGTTAGATAGAATAAGTTCCGGGAATATTCCTGTTCGAATTCTTAATTCCTGCAAATAATTCCTGCCCAGCTTGTCCACATCCTGTCGCATCCAATGGGGTAGAATACTTAAATATGCATCCCACGCACATTTCATTTGCATCACTCCTACCTAAGACTATGCAGGTATATTCCATTTATGCAAAAAAGAAAAGGCTGACAGCAAGTACTGTCAGCCTTGAATCTGATGATTATTTCTTTACAATTTTCATAATATTATGTCCTGCGGGGCTAAATACTACATTGATCAGTAGCTCCGGCAGGAAGTTGCACAGTAATAAAATGCTAAGCACATATGTTACAACATCTGCACCGGCACCGGTTGCCCACACAGTAATAACGTCCTTAAAGAATATTAAAACACAGCTTAGGAATATTCCCGTATTCACAACGGGGCACACCACTGCAGCGCAAAGCATCGCCATATAGCCGTTACGCTTAGCTAAGAGTCGGTAAACAAGTCCGGATGCGACGCCTGCCAAAACGCTCTTTGCCAAGACCACCACAATGCAAAGGACCGGGTTTGCCTGGAAAATCATTGCGCCGCCGCCATCCGCACCGGTTATACAGTTAATGATCGTTACAACTGCGAAGGTTGCGCCCAGCAGTGCTCCAGCACCCACGCCATAGGTTGCTGCACCCAAAACGATGGGAATCAGCACCAGAGAGATGGAGACAAAGCCGATAGGCGGTATCATACTGCTAACAAATTGCAACACAACAACCATTGCCATAAGCAGTGCAACGCCAACCATTTTGCCTACTTTTGCGTTTTTCATAATAGTTCCTCCTTGCTGTCGCTCCGGGACTCCGGATGCGATGCGAATTTATATTTAAAACGACCGATTATTGTCATTTTAAATCCATTTACTCCTCAAGATCATCAAATTCCAATTGTTCGTTACTACCGGAACGCATAGTTAACCACTGATCTTTTGTGATCAGAATATCTCGAGGTTTACTGCCTTGGAAAGGCCCAACGATTCCTTTCTCTTCCATTTCATCAACGATTCTGGCTGCACGGGCATAACCCAGCTTTAACCGTCTTTGAAGCATCGAAACCGATGCCTGACCGGTTTCCAGGATCACATCCACTGCGGCCGGAAGCATTTCATCACCTGCCATCTCATCCGTATTGGGATCCGGGTCAGAAGCAGAGGGCTTATTGCCGGTCTGAAGCGCTTTGCGCTCGATCTCTTCCATTACTTCCTGATCATAGCTGGTAACGAAGTTTGTCTTCACATAGGACGCAACTGCTTCGACTTCGGGATCGCTGACGAAACAGCCTTGTACACGCTTGGGTTTTCCGTTTCCGATGGGCGCATAGAGCATATCGCCCTTACCTACCAACTTCTCGGCACCCTGGGTATCCAAAATAATACGGGATTCCATTGCAGAGGCAACAGAGAACGCAATTCTTGAGGGAATGTTTGCCTTCATAAGGCCTGTAATTACGTCTGCAGAAGGACGCTGGGTTGCAATGATCAGATGAATACCGGCTGCACGACCCATTTGTGCAATACGGCAGATGGACTCTTCCACCTCTTTCGCCGCAACCAGCATCAGATCTGCCAACTCATCGATAATTACAACAACCTGCGGCAACTTTTTGCCATCGAGCTGCTGGCTGTCAATCATACTGTTGAAGGATTCAATATCTCGCACTCCGGCATCCGACATTGCCTTGTAGCGTCGCATCATTTCCGCGACAGCCCACTGCAGAGAACCCGCAGCCTTCTTGGGGTCTGTAACCACAGGGATCAGCAAATGTGGGATTCCATTGTAAATGCCGAGCTCCACCATCTTCGGATCGACCATGATCAGCTTCACATCGTCAGGACTTGCTTTATAAAGCAGCGAAATGATGATTGAATTCATACATACCGACTTACCGGAACCGGTTGTACCCGCAATCAGCATATGCGGAAGTCGTGCAATATTGCCCACAATGCAATTGCCGCCAATGTCCTTACCAACCGCAAAAGAAGATTTGGACTTTGCCTTATTAAATTCCTGGGAATCGATTACTTCCCGCAGGGAAACATTGGTAACCGCACGGTTGGGCACCTCAATACCCACAACGGATATTTTACCGGGAACTGCAGCGATTCGAACGCCGGTTGCGCCAAGGCTTAAAGCAATATCATCCGCAGCAGTGGTCAGTTTATTTAGGCGAACACCCTTTTCCAGCTCCACTTCATAGCGGGTTACGCTGGGACCTCGGGTGACATTTATAATATGCGCCTCGATCTTAAAGCTAGATAAGGTCTCGTTCAGCCGTCTTGTATTCTCCCGCATTTCCATTGTTCCGTCACCGGTACTGCCACCGGGCAACTTCAGCAAATCAATGGGCGGGAAACAGTAGGCCGGTTTTTCCGCATTCTCAGAGGTTTCGATCTCTTTGGCTACATCAGCAGCAATCGCTTTTGCTTCCTTGCTGGAAACCTTTTCCGGCTTAACCTTCTTAACGGTAGGTGCTGGTTCTTCTGTCAGAACTTCATCAATTTTTAAAGGAGGCATTTTAGAGGGAGAATCACTAAAATCATCGAATTCCGGATCTTCCTCTACCGCCGGTACAAAAGTACTTGCTGCTGCCACAGGGGTTTTAATATCTGCCTCAATTTGACGGAACATATCCGCAACTTTAGATTCCTCTTTTTTTTCATTAATCGGAGCAGCTTGTGTAATCTCAGCCTCTGCCAACTTTTGTTCTCGGCGCTGCCGCTGCTGCTCCATATGCGCAATCCGCTTGTTCGCAATATGGTTCACGACCACAGCTGCCGGCTCCTGACGCTCCACAACAGGTTCTTCAATATTCGGCCGGGGGCGATCCTGAATCGCGCGAATGATACTGCTTACAGTGATCTGCATACCACCAAGCAAAGTAACAATTGCCAGTATTACGAAAATAATATAACTTAAGATATCGCTAAACAGCCACCTAAACAGCATCGCAATACTGCCGCAGATCAAGCCGCCGGTCGAACCGTCTATACCACCGTTATAGAGATCTCCGATCAGTGCAATACCGGAAGACTGATCATGCGCTTGTATAGCCAGGTGGGCGATTGCGCCGCAAAGAAGCACAAAAGCGCCAATGCAGATAGAACGCATTTTAACCGGTCGTTTTCCACTGGCTGCGTGGATAATAAACAAGTATAAAAGTCCGGGAATGGATACAATGAATCCTGCTCTACCGATTAAGCCGTGGACAATGCTCTCGCATAGCGTAACAATTGCACCTTCCGGCTTAAAAAATATTACTAAAAAAAGGATAAACAGGCCTAAAAACAGCGCAGAGGAAATCACACGAACAGGGATCTTTCGTTCGGGAGGTACGGAATTTACAGAAACCTTTGCAGGTTTGCTTTCTTTTTTAGGCGCAGGTTTGCTTCTGCTTTTTTTCTTATTCGTCGCTGCAGCTTTATCGGCCTGAGATTTATATTTCTGTTCAGCCATATGTACCTCCTTCTTAGGTCAGTAAATACAAAATAAATGAGAATAGCGCAATGCCAATGGAGTAGTACGCAAACTTAGAAAAACCAGATTGGCTCAAGAACATCTTTAAAAGAGATATACCGATGTAGCAACCAACAAAAGAAAAGCAACCCGCAAGAACATAACCGGCTATAACAGCAAAAGTAATCGTACCAATTCCCAACGTTATAATAAAGACAATATCAAAAATAATCAAAAAGATCATCGCAGGGATACCAAGAATCACTGCCCAGTTAACTGTATACTCATGATCGGTACCGCGAATTGCGGTATAGGAACTGATCATACCGGTTCTGGAAATGCCGGGCAAGACGGATAGCGCACCAAGTATACCCATTACAATTCCATCCAGGCCGGACATCGTTCTGGCGTCGCGGTTTCCCCTGCTTGTGTGATCTGCAAGGAGCAAAATGGCGGCATTTAAAACAGAAAACAGCATCAATTTCAGTAGCTCTGCTTCAAATGCAGATGTTGCAAAATACAAAGCAGAAACAATAAATAGCGGAACAGTAGCTGTCTTCAACAGCCTCCATTCAAAATAGCTCCTGTTGTCCAATGAGTGCGTTCTTTTTCTGCGGGATGTTGCCGTCAATCTTTGTTCCCGGGATAATCTTGCAATTACATCACGACAACTGAAAACGATCGATAATAGAATACCAATATGTACCAGAAGATCCAAAATCGGAACTCTGGTTTGCGCGCCAAACAAATAGCGAAGCAGCGCTTGATGTGCTTTCCCGGAGACCGGCAGAATTTCCGCAAGTCCGGAAATGAATCCATAGATAATGCTTTTTAAAAAGGACATATACTACCGTTCTCCCCTTCCCACAACTATTCAATTTATAATAACATATACTGCATCGAATTTCCAGTATAATATTTATTTTCTCTTTGGTGATTTTTGATGTTGAATCATATTGTGAAGTTCTGTGAGCGCATCGTTTAAATCGCCAAGAGAATCTATAAGACCGGATGCAACCGCATCCTTTCCGTACAAAATAGTGCCTACATCTGTTGCCATTTCACCGGTTGCCATCATATATCCTTCAAAATCTTTTTTCCTGATTTTTGAGTTAGCAGTAACAAAATCCGTGATCTGTTCCTGAATGCGATGAAAGTAGCGGAACGTCTGCGGCGCGCCAACAACCAAGCCCGTCATTCGAACCGGATGAACGGTCATGCTGGCAGTTCGCGTGATAAAGGACTTCTTAGTACAAACAGCCAGCGGAATACCAATAGAATGCCCGCCGCCAAGCACCAGCGATACTGTGGGTTTCTTCATACCGGCAATCATCTCGGCAATCGCAAGTCCCGCCTCAATATCGCCGCCGACTGTGTTCAAAAGCAATAAAAGTCCGTCCACATCCTCACTCTCCTCTATTCCGGCAAGGAGTGGCAGGATGTGCTCATACTTGGTAGTCTTTACTGTTTCCGGCAAAACCTGGTGACCCTCGATCTGACCAATGATCGTAAGTGTGTATATATTCCCCTTACTGCTTTTGCTTAAATCCGCGCCAAATTCAATCAAATCTTCTTGTTCCTGTTTGGATAAATTCTTAGTATCTTCCATAGTAAATCCCTCCGCAAATAGGATAACCGAAATGTGTATAACAATTCACACTTGAAAGATGACTGAATTTATCATATAATACCCACGGTGATAAAAATGTCAGCAAAAACAAATGCCATACGTATTGTTGCCCAAGCGAAAATTCCGTGTAAAGAGGCATTTTATGATTTTGATCCCAATGACTTAAACGGAATGCACGCAGCAAGGGCAATAAATCTTCCGCCCGAGCAGGTTTTTAAAACACTTGTTGTAAAGGGAAACCGCGCTGGAATCAGTGTATTCTGCATACCTGTCTGCTGCGAATTGGATCTTAAAAAAGCTGCAAAGGTTACCGGGGATAAGGACATCGCTATGCTGCCTGTGAAAGACCTGCAAACCGCAACTGGCTATATCCGTGGCGGTTGTTCACCGGTAGGTATGAAAAAGCGATATCCCACCTATTTTGATGAAACGTGTCAACTGTTTGACGAGATTGCCGTTTCTGCAGGAGAACGTGGTCATCAGATGATTATACCTACTATGGCGCTTGTTACGCTTGTTGACGGAAAACTTGTGGATATAATTTTATAAGTGAGGAACATATATGAAATTCGAGTACAAAACAAAGGGCACTTGCTCCCAAATGATTTTCTTTGAGATTGAAGACAACAAGGTTCACAACGTGTCCTTTATGGGCGGCTGCAACGGAAATCTGCAGGGAATCGGTAAGTTAGTAGAGGGTATGGATATCGATGACGTTATACAACGGATTGACGGTATCCACTGTGGTCCTAAACCCACCTCCTGTCCTGACCAGTTAGCGACCGCTCTGAAAAAAGCAAAAGAAAAACTGTAATAAAAGAACCCACAGCTGAAAGTGCGTTGTTCTTATCGGAGAAAATAGAATTCTTTTAAATTCAGCTAAGAACCAGCATCGCATTTGTAAGTACAAATGCACTTGGGCAGTAGCCCAAACCCACAGAGCAACAGAAAAGAGAAGATTCGTATCATAACGAGTCTTCTCTTTCTTTTTGTCTGATAAGTGATATGCTGACTAAAGTCAGCGTGATATTTTCGCTTTGCGAAAGTGATATGAAACCTATCTGTTTCGTGATATTCTATTCGCCATAAACTGTCCGCAGGACAATATCACTATGCGTAGCATAATATCACTGCGAAGCAATATAACTCGCCGTCAGGCGAATAGAGTTGCGTGAT
>JAZUSG010000075.1:0-2470 GCA_045606605.1 Faecousia sp. | reverse complement strand
CAACTGCAATGCTGTAGTCGGATTCATATTCCACCACGTTGACGCCCTTGCTGCGCAGCATATCCTTTTTCCATTGTCTGGCATCGGACGACATATGTACGGTTACCTGAAAACCAAGCTTTGCGCTCATAATACCGATGGACAAACCAAGGTTTCCGGTAGAGCCTACTGCAATGGAATACTTGGAAAACAGCTTCAAAAACCGTTCTTCCGCAAGCACGCTGTAATCGTCATGTATATCCAGCATACCGCTTTCCATCGCTACATCTTCAGCAAATTTTAATACCTCGTATACACCGCCTCTTGCCTTAATGGAGCCGGAAATCGGCAAATGGCTGTCCATTTTTAAATACAGTCTGCCATTGAGCGAAACACCGTACTCCTGTTCCAATGCCGCTTGCATTGCAGGAATCTCCCGAAACGGACTTTCTACAATTCCGTCGGAAGAAGCCGTTTCGGGAAAAGCCACCTTAAAATAGGAAGCAAAGCGCTTCAGTCGGTCAGAGGCATCTTCAATATCCTCAAATGTTAACTCACATTGTTTGGCAGCGGACTCAAAATCCATATAACAAGGATTTTTCCAACAGGTTTCCTTCAACTGCCTTAAATCATCGATTATCAAACCCAAGCCCTCCGATCGAAGTGTATATCGCACATTATAACATAGCAGTGTCAAAAAATCAAGGCGAAGCCCTGTGTGTAATCATTTTCGCAAGGAATTGGATGTGATCACGGCAACACCGTGAATGTAATCCGACGAAGTCGGTATGTAATCAATCCGAAGGGAATACACCTACGGTGATGCCATGCACGCTACGCGTGATGATATGCCAATCCTGTCGGCTTGGAAATGAATTGTCAAACTAAGTGCAACACTTTTTGAGAAAAAGTGCAAACAAATCTGCTGGTTTTTGAAAACCTAAAACTTTTTTGGGCCTGGCGTTGATCAACGCCAGGTTCTTTTTTAGCGTTGCAGGACTGACCCTTGAAAGATTTCTACCTTTCGGATAAAACTCTCGAAGCAAGCCATTCAAATTTTCATTAGTCCCCTTCTGCCAAGCACAGTAAGGATCGGCAAAATAAACATCACAATGCAATTGTTCTTCAATCATTTGCCAATTGGCAAACTCGGTGCCTCTGTCGCAAGTAATTGATTTAACTGCTCCATCGGGAAAATCTGATAATGCTGCGACAATGGCCTTAGCCATTGTATCTGCCTGCCGGTTTGGCATCTTAATCGCTATGTAAAATCGCGTTTTCCGTTCTGCCAAGGTAGCAAAACACGCCTTGGTTTTACCTCTACCGGACACAACCGTGTCTGCTTCCCAATGGCCGAATTCTTGACGTTTGTATACACTCTTGTCTCGTTTCCGAATGGATTTGCCAAGGTTGAACTTTCCCCGTGTTTCCTTCTTTCCGTGGCTTTTCCCTTTGCGGCGAAGCACCTTTAAATTCACATCAATGTACTTCTCGTATATCCAGCGATATATGGTCCTAACTGATGGCATATCCAGTTCGCAAGGTGCATTGGCGATCTGTTCCGGCGACCAAGTGAGTAGCAGTTTTTCTTTGATGTACTCCAACTTCTTCGGATCTTGGAACATTCCTCTGTGACAATAGGAACGGCGTAGCAGATATCTCTTTTGCGCTGTGTAGGGGTAGTAGGTAGGAATGTCATACACATGAGTGCGGTTTCGCTTTAACTCTCGCGATACCGTACTTACACTTCTTCCGATCAGCTCGGCTATCTTTCGATAACTATACCCCTTTAAGTAATATTCCCGTAGACAACAGCGCTCTTCTATGGTAAGATGGTGGTAGTTCATATAGATCTCCTCTCGTGGTTTATTGTGTGACAACTCTATTCTACCAGAGATCTGTATGAACTTCTATTTTATTTTGCTAAAGTGTTGCACTTGATAGTATAACTCACCATTACAACCAGTCTTACCGCATCCTTCCATGAAAACACGGACGTCGAAACCTTCGCCTTCATCAAGCGCATCGATATGAAAACTATCCAATACAGTAACAGCGGTAAAGCCACCAACCGAAAGAGCAGGGAAACGCCCAAAAACACATACCGCACCGTATCGCTCGACGATAGGTCGGAGAAGGTCTGCCACAAAAACGTCGCCGTGCCGTCGGCAACCACGTACAGCAGCACCGGCAACCAAAAGGCTCGATAGTTTTTTCTGACGAGAGCGCCTGCTTGCTTTTTAAGTTCACGAATCATACGATCCACCTCTTTGGTATCATTATAAAACCGGACGCATCCTTAGTATACGTCTATATTAGCCCACTTTGTTTTCAGGAAACGAAAAAAATCGTCGTATTGTCCTTTTGACTCAAAGCAAGAAAAAGGCAGCATATATGACATAACGTTATTAATGTGAATATAGATCACCTTGTCATCAACGATACTTACGCGCTCTATGGCGGAATACGTATGCTCCGTTTTGTTATCGGG
>JAZUSG010000074.1:0-4605 GCA_045606605.1 Faecousia sp. | reverse complement strand
ATCTGATGCGTCTGTTCTCCTCTGACCGGATCATGGGTCTGATGGACAGCCTTGGTCTGGATGAGGACACCCCCATTGATGCCAAAATGCTCTCCAACGCGGTGGAAAATGCCCAGCGGAGTGTGGAAAGCCGGAACTTCCGTTCCCGTAAGAGCGTTCTGGAATACGACGATGTGATGAACACCCAGCGTGAGGTGATTTATGCCCAGCGGCAGAAGGTACTGGACGGCGAAAGCCTCCGGGAAAATATGCTCAGCATGCTCCGCTCTATGGTGGATTCCACCGTTGCGGATATCACCTCTGAAAACGGCGGTCAGATCAATGCTGATTGTCTGACGGCTTTGGATAAGGCCTTCGGAGGTATCTATATCCCCACAGGCGCAGCTTTAGAGGGCAACACTCCCGACGAAATTGCCGATTCTGTCTATGAACTGGCGCTGCAAACCTATGAAGCCAAGGAAGCTCAGCTGGGCGACAGTATGCGTGAACTGGAACGGGGGGTTATGCTCCGGGTGGTTGACGAATACTGGATGGACAATATCGATGCTATGGACGATCTGAAGCAGGGCATCGGTCTGCGGGCCTACGGCCAGCACGACCCGGTGATCGCCTACAAGGAAGAGGGCTATCAGATGTTCCAGGCAATGATCACCGCCATTCGGGAGGAGACCATCCGGCGGCTGTTCCTGGTGCAGCTGCGGCCCACCCAGGAAGTACGGCGGGAAAAGGTTGCCAAGGAGACCGGCGCGGCAGGCGCTTCCGACAGTGTGATGAAAAAGCAGCCTGTTCGGAACACGAATAAGATCGGCCCCAACGATCCCTGCCCCTGCGGCAGCGGCAAAAAGTACAAAAAATGCTGTATGCAAAAAGATAAGCTGGGCGACAATTAACGCATCCGGATCATCAAAAAAACCATACAAAGTGCGAATGTAGGGGCGGTCATTGACCGCCCGTGTGGAACGGATTGCCACGTCGCCTGCGGCTCCTCGCAATGACGGGAGGTAGTTTTGCGGACGAACCATGGTCGCCCCTACGAAATTTCCGTTAGGATTCGTAGGGAACGGGTTTCCCGTCCCGCTCATGCCTCCCCAAGACCCCTCCCGGCAACCGCGCCGTTACACTGGTTGCAGTCTGTTTTAATGGGTACATTTCTGTTATTATTTAACCATAGCAGTAAACGGGGATTCCAAAAGGGGAAGTGAAAGCGTGGTTGGATCAGGAACATTTTCGCACACTTCCCCTTTTGGTCGTGGGAAGAGTCCGGGAAACCTACGAAACGTTTCCCGGCGGCTCTTTGCATACTTTCTCGCCGGCGAGAAAGTATGATCGCCTCCCGCCGGAGGCACAGGACAGTTCACCAATTTGCGGACGAACCATGCTCGTCCCCTAAAAATTTATAACCATTATGTCAATCATCCAAAAAAAGCAAAATAACTTACTCTACCTGATGGCAGAAAATATCTCCGCGCCCCACGGCTTTACAACACGCCTGGGCGGCGTGAGCCGGGATTATCTCCATAGCCTGAATTTGGGGGCGCACCGGGGCGATTCTCCCGAGAATGTGGCCGAAAACCACGCCCTTTTGGGCGCGGCATTGGGCTATGACCCGGCGCAGCTGGTCCTTGCCAATCAGGTGCACGGAGATACGGTGCGGGTGGTTTCCCAAAAAGATGCCCTCCATAGCCTTTCCCACCGGGACTACCCGGAATGTGATGCCCTGGTAACCAATGTCCCCGGTGTGGCGCTGATGGTCTACACCGCAGACTGCACCCCCATTTTAATTTGGGATTCTGAAAATGGCGCCGTGGGCGCAGTCCACGCAGGATGGCGGGGCACGGCAAAGGGTATCGCCTGCAAAACCGTGGAGACGATGGTCTCTGCCTTGGGCTGCCGGCCGGAAAATTTGCGGGCAGCCATCGGACCGAATATCGGCCCTTGCTGCTTTGAGACCCACCGGGATGTGCCCGACGGAATGATTGCCGCCCTTGGGGATGGGGCCCTGCCCTTTATCCAGACCCGGGGCGAAAAATTTCACGTGGACCTAAAGGGTCTCAACGCCCTGTGGCTGCGCCGCAGCGGCGTAACAAACATTGAAATTTCTACCCACTGCACCGCCTGCGCGCCGGACTTTTTCTGGTCTCACCGGGTAACCGCCGGCAAGCGCGGCTCCCAAGGGGCAGTGATCTTATGCGAAGGAGGGAAATAGATGAAACGGCTGATTGCAGTCCTGCTGTGCCTTTGTATGCTGCTTTGCGGCTGCGCCGGAGGCAGCGGCGCATACGTCCCCACCGGCGACGGCTTGAGCTACGACGACGATTACACCGGCCCCCAGTATACCCACCCGCCGGAAGTCTCTACCCAGGCCTTCAGCCTGCCCTACTATGCCGCCCGTTCCTTTAATCCTTATCTTTGCACCGACTACACCAACCGGGCGCTGTTCTCCCTTCTGTATCAGAGCCTGTTCTCTGTGGACCGCAATTACGTGGCAGAGCCCCAGCTTTGCAGCCGGTTTACTGCCACCGAGGATATGAAGAGCTTTACCTTCTATTTGGAGCAGGCCACCTTCTCCGACGGCAGTGTCCTGACTGTGGACGATGTGATCGCCAGCCTCACCGCTGCCTGGGAAAGTGATTTTTACAAGGGCCGCTTCCTCCATATCACGGAAATCGCCCCCACCGCTGACGGCGGCGTGTCCATCCATTTGGACACCCCCTATGAAACCGACTACTTCCCTCTGCTATTGGACATTCCCATTGTAAAGGCCTCTCAAATCGCATTGGATCGCCCCATCGGCACCGGCCCGTATGTCCTGTTTTCTGCTGCCGGCGGCGAAAGCCTGCGGCTGCGCAGCGATTGGTGGTGCAAGGCAGAGCTTTCCGTAAAAGCCGAGACCATTACCCTGTTCCCCGCCCAATCCACCATTCAGATCCGGGATCAGTTTGAATTTAACGACCTGAGTATGGTATGTGCCGACCCGGGCTCTGACCGGTATGCGGATTACCGCTGCGATTATGAGCTGTGGGACGCAGAAAACGGCATTTTCCTGTACTTGGGTACTACCAGCGACAGTGAAGTTTTCTCCAACGATGCGGTGCGCATCGCCCTGACCTACGCCATCGACCGGGATACCCTGGTGGAGGAGTTCTACCGGGGCTTTGCCCGCAGCGCCTCTCTCCCCGCATCCCCCCTGTCTCCCTTCTACAATCAGAACCTTGCCGACCGCTACAAGTACGACAGTCTCCGGTTTGCCAAAACCGTGAAGGACCAGGGTATGGAGGGGGCAACCGTCGTCTTCTTGGTGAATAAGGACGATAGCCTGCGGCTGCGGGTGGCCCGGAGTATCGCCCGGATGTTAGAAGATTGCGGCCTGGAAGTGGAGATGAAGGAGCTCAGCGGCCAGCGATATGTGGACGCGCTGAAGTCCTGGAATTACGATATCTATCTGGGTCAGACGCGACTTTCACCCAATATGGACCTTTCCGCATTCTTTGCCACCTACGGTGAGCTCAGCTGGGGCGGTGTAAACGATCTGGGCGCCTACGCCCTCAGTCTGCAGGCGCTGGAAAACCACGGAAACTACTTCACCCTCCACAAGCTGGTGATGGATCAGGGTCTGCTTTGCCCGGTGCTGTTCCGCAGCTATTCCATCTATGCCACCCGGGGTCTGATTGCGAATCTCACCCCCGCACGGGACAATCTGTTCTACTATTCCTTGGGCAAAACCCTGGAAGACGCAAAATCTGAATAAAAACACCCCGTGAACTGTCGTTCACGGGGTTTCCTTTATCGATTTGTTCCCATATAGAACAACGCCAGGGTGCCGGGGCCGGAGTGGGAGCCGATGACTGCGCCCACATAATAGATCAGCACATTCTTTACGCCGAAGCGGGTCTTTACGGCTTCTTCCAGGTACTTGGCGTCCTCCATACAGTCGCCGTGGCAGATGAACACCGTATCGTTCTCACCGGGCAGCGCCTGTTCTGCCATTTTGCTTACCAGCGCATCGATGGAAGCCTTTCTGCCCCGGGCCTTGGATACGTTAATGAGATGACCCTCGTTGTCCACGTGGAGCACCGGCTTAATTTTCAGCATTGTGCCTACCAAGGCGGTGGCTGCACTGACCCGACCGCCCCGCTTCAAATACATCAGATCATCTACCGTAAACCAGTGGCACAAATTTCCCTTATGGCTTTCGCACCAATCGGTCAGCTCTTCCAAGTCCATACCGCTGTCCCGCTGCTTGCAGGCGTGGTACACGAATAAGCCCTGACCCAGGGATGCGCACAGGGTATCCACCACATTTACGCGCCGCTCCGGGTACTTTTCCATCAGCTCCTCCGCTGCGATCACCGCAGACTGGTAGGTGGTGGAAAGACCGGAGGAGAAGGTCAGCACCAGGGCATCCTCACCGGCAGCAACCACCGGCTCGATCACGGCCTGCCAGTCGGCAGGGTTTGCCGCAGAGGTGGTAGCGACCTCACCGGCACGCAGCTGCTCGAACATATCCTTCAGCCAGTCCTCGGTATAGTTGGACACAGTCTCACCCTTAAAGTTTACGCTTAAGGATACGACTTCCAAACCCAATTCTTTATACATCTGCGCAGG
>JAZUSG010000073.1:0-4143 GCA_045606605.1 Faecousia sp. | reverse complement strand
AGCGATGGGAGCGCCGCCGGTGGCGGAAGAAGCGACCAGAGCGAGTGGCCGCGGTCGGCAGAAGAGGAAGGCTTTTCAAAGCCGACGATGCTGCCGGGCACCGCAACAGGAAGCGAATGCCCGCCCGTAGGAATCCGTTTTCTTTTTTGCGGATTGCCCCGTCGCCTGCGGCTCCTCGCAATGACGGAGGTAGCCGTTTCGCGGATGCGCAATGAAAAGTCCCTATATGATCGTTTTTCATTTTCAATTAAAAACCACCCTGGCGGATGCAACATCCAACAGGGTGGTTTGATTTTTTTACAGGGGATTTTGCTTAATTTTGGCAAACCGCCGGGGGTACTGGGTGGGGGTGGGGGCAACCTTTTTCAGCACGATCACCGTGTGGGCCGTGCCGTCCATGGGAAACTGCGCCACTTTCTCTACCTGCAGACCCAGCTTTTTGATGGCGTTTTTCGCCTCGCTCAGCTCCTCTTCCGCCGCCATTCCCTTCATGGCCAGCACCTTGCCGCCAACTTTTACATAGGGCGCGGTCAGCTCCAAAAGGATGTTCAGCCGGGCCACTGCGCGGCTGGTGGCGATATCATAACGCTCCCGCCGGGTGGCTACCGCTTCCTCGGCCCGGGCGGTTACACACTCCGCCTCCACGCCCAAGGTGGGCAGCACCGTCTCCAGCCACTGCATCCGCTTGCCCAGCGAATCCAACAGGGTCAGCTTCATTTCCGGGCAAGCGATCTTCACCGGCACGCCGGGAAATCCCGCGCCGCAGCCTACATCGATCACTGTCTTACCCTTCAGATCCTCCAGGGTCAATAAACTCAGACTGTCCAGCAGGTGCAGCTTGGCTACCTGCTCCGGCTGGGTGATGGCCGTCAGGTTCATCACCTTATTCTGTTCCACCACCGCTGCGCCAAAGGCGCACAGGGTATCCAGCTTCTGTTCCTCCAAAGAAAGACCCAGCGCCGGAAGCCCCCTAACCAAGGTCGTTTTCATTTCTATCTCCTATGCATCCGGATGATCGCTCAAGTCCACCTGGGATTTATCCATGGGATCAAAGGGCGTCTCCTCTTCCATCAGCGCAGGCAGCACGATCTCCTGAATATGCCAGCTGGTGAGCAGCTCGCAGACAAGCGCATCGTCCATTTCCCGATCGCCGTAAAATTCATCGCAAATTGCCAGGTCGTGTTTCACCTGTTCGCTTTCCAGGGCTCTTACCTGGCTGGCAACATCTGTGCCCATTACCTGCTGCAGCGCTTCCAGCGCCTTTAAGCAGTAGCGGTATCCCAACAGTGCGCCGGAGTACCGGAACTGGGGATCGGTGCCTACCATACAGCCCATATAGCCGGCAAAACTGGCATCCCGCTCTACGGTAATGCTGGTGCGGCGGGCCATCTCCCGACACATAGCAAAGGGCAGCATCACCGCCGGTGTCTGGGGATTGACCGCAGCCTCACCGGTAAAGCCTACCGTAACACCGGTAACGCCCCGGGAGGTAAAGAGCTTTTCCCAACCCAGCTTTTTCACCGGTGCCATCGGTCCGGCAAACACGGACAGGGAGTGCTCATACACCAAATCCTCAAAATTTTCCACCGCCACAAGCGCCAGGTCTTCAAATTCCCCAAAGCGCACATCGCCGTTACCGGCCCGTTCCACCTGCTCCGCCATGGCATTTGCCTGATCCCGGAAGTAGATCGTAGCCTGCTCCAGCTCGGATATGTTATAGCTGGTCTCTTCCAGCCGGATGTCCTCAGACAGCGGGCCGGAGAATTGATTCAGGCCGTACAGACAGGTGTTCAAAAACACCAGCGCAGCCGCCACGGTGCACACCCAGCCGAACCACCGGATGGGATTCCAGTGGAACACCAGCACCATAATGATGCTCACCAGCAGCAGCGTCAGCAGCACAAGCAGCAGCGCCTGCCACAGGCAGAAGGACACACCGCTGCTCCAATCATTTAAGAAACTCTGGGCCATACGGGACACATAGGGATAGATCATATCCACCAAAACCGTATGGGCCGCGGCAAACTCCCGCAGCGCCCAGTTACAGGCCAGCACAATGGCCGCCGTCAAATACCCAAGCCAATATTTCAAAGGCCACGCCTCCTTATATTCCTAAATACTGGGAATGTACAGTATACCACATTTTCTACTTCTTGTCCAGTCTGCCCAAAACACCGTCTTCGTACACCTGGGTGATCCGAACCGGGGCGCATATGTTATGCAGATCCTTGCCTTCCGCGTAGACCTTCACATAATTGGGCGTGTATCCGGTATAGTATGCCCCATCTTTGCGTTCAAATAACACCTGCACGGTGGTATTTACCATCGCCTGCCGGTAGGCGCGGCTCATTTCCTCCGCCACGGCGATGGCCGCCCGGCTGCGGGCCTCCTTAACGGCATTGGGCAGCTGATCGGGCATCTTGTCCGCCGGTGTCCCCGGACGGCGGGAATAGGGGAAAATGTGCATATCCCCAAACGCGCAGCGGCGAATAAATGCCAAAGACATTTGAAATTCTTCCTCCGTCTCCCCGGGAAAGCCTACGATCATATCGGTGGTGATGGAGCAGCCGGGGAAATACCGGCGCAGCAGCTCTACACTCTGCAGATACCGGGCGGTATCGTATTTCCGCTTCATCCGCTGCAGCACGCTGTCGCAGCCGGACTGCAGGGACAGATGAAAATGGGGACACAAATTTTCAAAATGCTGCAGCCGGGCGCAAAATTCCTCGGTGATGATCCGGGGCTCTAAGGATCCCAGCCGCACCCGCAGCTGGGGCACTGCCCGGCAGATCTCCGAAAGCAATGTGATAAGGGAGGGTTTGCCCGGCAGATCTGCGCCCCAGGAGGCGATCTCGATGCCGGTAACCACGATCTCCCGGTAGCCTTGCCGGGCCAGGTCTTTAGCCTGCTGCACCGCCAGCGCCACAGGCGCAGAGCGCACCGGGCCTCTTGTATAGGGTATGATGCAGTAGCTGCAGAAATTGACACAGCCATCCTGCACCTTTACCATCGCCCGGGTTCGGCCCTCCAGGCCGCCCGCAGGCAGCTGCTCAAAGCTGCGGCGGCGGGGCGCCTCATCCAGAACCGTGCCTTTCTCCCGGGTCTGCACCGAGCGGATCACCTGCTGCAAAAATGCTGCCCGGTCTGCGCTGCCGCCGATCACATCGATGCCCAGGTCCTGCATATCCGCGGCTGCGTGCTGGGGGTAGCAGCCGCACACGGCGATCACCGCCTCCGGATTTTCCCGGCGGCAGCGGCGGATCACAGTGCGGTTTTTCCGATCGGCTACCGCCGTTACCGAGCAGGTATTGATAATATAGGCATCGCAAGGCGTATGAAAATCCGCAACCTGGTGGCCCTGGGCAGTCAAAAGCTGCTCCATAGCCTGGGTCTCATACTGATTTACCTTGCAACCTAAGGTGTAAAATCCAAATTTCATTGTATACTTTACCAAGAATCCCTTTCCGGTAGGATTTATTTTCTGCTTCTTCTTCCAATTGATATATTTTTTCGCATCATTTATAATAAATGTAACTTTATTATACTCGAAAAAATCCCTTTTGTATAGCACCGGAGGCTAAATTCCATGAGTTTTCACATTTCCTTAACCACTTTCCATCAGATCAAGTCCTTTGTGGACCTTGCTTCCCGGCAGCCCTTTGACATTCGGGTTGGCAACGAGCGGCAGCACATCAACGGCAAAGATCTGATGGGCATTTTTAGCTTGGATTTTTCCCGCCCTGTCTGTGTGCAGGCAAACTGCACCGCTGACGAGGCTGCTGCCTTCCGGCAGGATGCTATGGCTTTACAAGTCTAACTTTCTACCGTCCCGGGAGCGCCTGGGGCGGATTTTTTTGCCCTTTTTCCAAAAAACAGTAGGCAAATGAAAACAAATGTGCTATCATAAAAAGAAAACGGAGGTGGCGCACATGCGGATCTTGGGCATTGACCCGGGCTATGGAATTACCGGCTTCGGTCTGATTGAAGCGGAGAAAAATCAATATAAGCTGCTCCGCTGCGGCGCTATCACCACCCCCGCAGGTATGGATTTTCCCGCCCGGCTGGAGATCATCTATAACGATATGACCGCGCTTTTGCAGGTGGCTAAGCCGGATGCGGTGGCCATCGAGGAACTGTTTTTCG
>JAZUSG010000072.1:0-4127 GCA_045606605.1 Faecousia sp. | reverse complement strand
TGCACGTCCACGGTGCGGGAGTCACCGAAATAGTCAAAGCCCCACACCTCGTCCAGCAGCTGATTGCGGGTGTAAACCCGATTGGGGGAGGAGGCAAGGTAATAGAGCAGTTCCATCTCCTTGGGGGGCGCGTCCACCTTTTTGCCGTCCACGGTCAGCTCAAAGGCATCCATATCGATGGTCAGCTTGTCAAACACCAGCCGGCGGGAGACTTCCGGCCCATTTACCCGGTCAGACCGACGGAGCACCGCCTCAATGCGGGCAAGAAGCTCCTTCATTTCAAAGGGTTTGGTTACATAGTCATCTGCGCCGGTCTTCAGACCTGCGACCTTGTCATCGGTCTCCCCCTTGGCGGTGAGCATAATGACCGGGGTGTTATCCTCTGCCCGGATGGCCTTGCAAACGGCCCATCCGTCCATCACCGGCATCATCACATCCAGCAGCACCAGATCGGGCTTTATGGCGTGGAATTTGGCAAGACCCTGTCCACCGTCCGCGGCCAATGTAACGGCATAGCCGTCCTTTTCCAAATAAAGCTGCAACAGTTCCCGGATGTTGGGATCGTCTTCCACAACTAAAACAGATATTGCCATAGCGGTAACCTCCTGTTTGTTTTTTCTAATACCATTATAACGCAAAATTTTCATTTGCGGTGAATTTTTTGTGAATTGTTTGCCCCCAACATTTAAACGACCAAGTTTTCCTTGCCAACAGATACCATAAATGCTATAATGCAAAGTGAAAAGTGCAAAGTGCAAAGTGGAGGTGTCGCTTCGCGACAATTATAATAATTTTGCATTTTGCATTTTACATTTTGCACGCATATCGTGCAAGGAGGCATATATGAATACGATTATCGAACTACTGAAGGCTGTTCTTTTCGGCATTGTAGAGGGCATTACCGAGTGGCTGCCCATTTCCTCTACCGGCCATATGATCCTGCTGGATGAATTTATCCGCCTGGATGTTGCGCCTGCGTTTTATGAGATGTTCCAGGTGGTGATCCAGCTGGGCGCGATCGCGGCGGTGCTTGTACTGTTTTTCCATAAGCTCAACCCTTTCTCCGGCAAGAAGGATATCGCTCAAAAGAAGGATACCTGGAATTTATGGTTTAAGGTGATCGTGGCGGTGTTGCCCTCTGCTGTGATCGGTCTTTTGCTGGACGATTGGATGGACGAACACCTGTATAATTATGTGGTGGTAGCCATCGCCTTGGTGGCATACGGTATCGCGTTCCTGTTTTTGGAAAAGGGCAACGGCGCCCGGGGCAGAAAGATCGAAAATGTCTACGCCCTGGATTATAAAACCGCCCTGCTCATCGGCGCGTTCCAATGCCTGGCGCTGATCCCCGGTACATCCCGCTCCGGCTCTACCATTTTGGGCGCGATCCTGCTGGGCGTGGGTCGCAGTGCCGGCGCAGAGTTTAGCTTCTTCCTGGCGATTCCCACTATGCTGGGCGCCAGCGCTCTGAAGGTGCTAAAGTACGGTTTGGACATTATGGGCGGCGAAGCGGCAATGCCCACCGGCACAGAGCTCGGTGTGCTGGCAGTAGGCTGCGTAGTCTCCTTTGTTGTGAGTCTGTTGGTCATCAAGGGCCTTATGGAATATGTGCGCAACCACAGCTTTAAGGCTTTCGGCATCTACCGGATCATCCTGGGTATTGCCGTGCTGGGTTATTTCGTAATTACAGCGATATAAAAAGCGGGCGGTCAATGACCGCCCCTACGAAATTTTCGTTAGAATCTGTAGGGGCGATCACGGATCGCCCGTAAACCGGGAGGGTCATACGACCCTCCCGGTTTTGTCTTATTGTTCCTGTTCCAGCAGGTATTTTCTTGCGGGGGTCTTCAGAAGCAGCAGGCCGCCCACCAGCACCAGCGCGGTGCAGGGCACCATATAGCAGCCGTTATACAGGGCGGAGTACACCCAAGGGGTGGTCATGGTCATACCGAAAAAGGTTTCCGGCATATACTCTGCCCAAATGGTTGCGCCCACCACATAGTGGACCAGGAAGCGGGCAGCGCAGGCCACCAGGGTCGCGGGGACGAACTTGCCCTTAAAGCAGCCGGCAACACCCACTACCATATAGGCAATCAGATAATCGCCCAAAAAGCTCTGCCAGCCAACGAATCCGCCGGCGCTGCCCAGCAGCATTTGCAAAAGGCCATGGGCGGATGCGGCCAGCAGTCCCGGGCCAAAGCCGTGCCGGACGCAGAAGAAGATGACCGGCAGCATAGCAAGGTCCACCGATCCGCCCCAGGGGAATTTGTACAGGGGCAGCAGACTCAGGATCTGAGCCAGGGCGATGAGGATTGCACCCTCTGTCAGGGTGCGCAGTTTCAGGTTTTTCATAGAGTACCTCCTAAAAAATATATCGCATTGCAACCGTCTAGGTGCAATGCGATACAAAAAGGTATCTCATTTATGCATCTTTTCCTACGACGGTACTGACCGTATCAGGTTCACGGGTCAAGGACACAGATCCTTATCTCAGCCGGTGCGCCGGCTCCCCGAAGACGTTGTATGCGATTGAAAACATAATAGCAGGAAATATAATAAAAGTCAAGCCTATATCAGGTAGGGGGCGGCGCCTTCGACGCCCCGCAAAAATTACCTGTTTGTGTAACGGGCTGTCGTGGGCGCCAGCCCCTACACCTTAGCGTTATGCCATTTCTAAGGCAAGCTCCTTGCCGCCCAAAATGTGGAAATGCAGGTGCAGTACGGTCTGACCCGCATCCGCGCCGCAGTTACTTACCACCCGGTAGCCGCCGACTAAGCCTTCTGCCTGGGCAATTTGGGGGATCACTTCAAAAATGTGGGCGACCACAGCGCTGTTTTCCGCGCTTACTGCGTTTACGCTCTCAATATGCGCCTTGGGAATGACCAAAATGTGGGTGGGTGCCTGGGGGTTAATGTCCCGGAAGGCATACACCAGCTCGTCCTCGTAGACCTTGGTGGAGGGGATATCCCCCGCGATGATTTTACAGAAAATGCAGTCCATAGAAAAACCTCCTTAAGTAAATACCGCAAATACACCGGTGCTGGCCACAGCCATAATGATACCGGCCAAAATCACACCCAAAGAAACAGCGACAACTGTGGACTTAAAGCCCATATTCAGAAAGCTTGCGCCCAGCGTACCGGTCCAAGCGCCGGTACCGGGCAGGGGAATACCCACAAATAGCAGCAGGGCGATCAGCAATCCGCCCCGGCCGGTGGCCTTTACCAGCTTCTGTCCGGCGCGCTCGCCTTTGGTTAGAAAAAAGGTGAAGAGTTTGCCGATGTATTTTTTGTTGCTGCCCCAAACCAGCACTTTTCTTGCGAAAAAGTAAATAAAGGGGACCGGGAGCATATTGCCGATCACGCAAACAAGCAGCGCCAAAGGAAAGGAAATGTCCATTCCCGGCGCCATCGCCATCACCATCGCGCCCCGCAGCTCAATGATGGGCACCATAGAAACCAAGAAAATAGTCAAATATTTGGCCATTTCAAAACTCCTTCAGAAAGATTGGATTTATTCTAACACACCCGAAAAGCAATTGCAAGCAATCAAAAACAGGGAACAGTGTAAAACTGTTCCCTGCTTCGGTCAGGAATCTAATAAGGTATACGATAGCTGCAAAAGCTCCGGTGTGCCCAGTGAGTTTTGTATGGTTACGCTACCCTGGGCTTCGTTGAGCAGATCCTTTTCTCTCAGAGAGCGGATGGTCTGCCGGGCAGTGCCTTCACTGCCGTCCAACAGGGCAACACCGTCCCCCAGGATCTTCCGGATGGTATCCTTTACAAAGGGGTAATGGGTGCAGCCCAGCACCAGCGCGTCCAGATTTCCCATATAAGGGGAGAGGCTCTGCCGGAGGAGCGCTTCGGTCTCCGCGCTGTCAGCCTGTCCGTTTTCGATCAGCTCCACAAGTCCCGGCGCAGCGATTCGCGCCACTTGGGCATCCGGGAATTTTGCCATCAGATTTGCCAGCTTATCCTCCTGGAGGGTAACGCTGGTGGCCATCACGCCGATGCGGCCGGTGGGAAATTGGGTTACCGCCAATTTTACCGCCGGTTCAATGCCGATGATGACCGTGTCCGGGTACTGTTGCCGCAGGGCGTCAATGGCTGCGGCGGTGGCGGTGTTG
>JAZUSG010000071.1:0-5948 GCA_045606605.1 Faecousia sp. | reverse complement strand
TTCAATGCCTGTTCCGTAAAGACCTGTCGTACCGTTCTGCGCAGCGTTAGAACAAAAAGAAATCGCAGTTGAAATTGTATCAACTGGGATTTCTCATTTGGCGGAGACGGTGGGATTCGAACCCACGTGCCGTTGCCGGCAAACTGATTTCGAGTCAGCCCCGTTATGACCACTTCGATACGTCTCCATATATGTTAAGCTCCGTTTAGAGCGTAACAATCTTTAATTTTTCCTAACGGGGAACCCCGTTATGTCCTGCCCGGGTATCCGAAATTTTCGCTTGCTTTTCGCTTCGCAAAATTTCGACCGCTGCCACTCCTTTTTGCTCGCTTCTTCTGCCGCTGGCAGCGCTCGCAAACGTCCCCACTTCGATACGTCTCCGTATTGGCAACTGCTATATTATAGCAGTGCCGCTTGTAAAAATCAAGGTTTACATCTGTTCTTTTGGGCAAGCTTTTGGATCTTGTCCATCTTCTCCAGCACCTTGGTGTAATTTCCCCGTCTGTGGGGAATCAGGCAGTTAGAGCAGTCCTTAATGCCGTCTTCCGTATAAGTAAAGTTGCCGCCGCAGTCCTCCCCCAGGGCATACAGGGGACAGTAACAGAACAGGCAGCTAAAATCTGCCGTATCCTCAGTCTTATGGCAGGGAAAGTATGCACAATCCCGGTTTTGGAAGAAATCATAGCTACCCATAAACTTAACCACCTTAAAAAGATTTGACGGATCGTTTTTCTTATTGTATAATACCGCTTAGATTGCGTCAAGAAAGATAGGAAATTTTCCATGGATTTTATCATACAACTTATCGGCTTTTTGGGTCTGGCAATCAGTATCCTTGCCTTTCAGTTCAAAAAGCATCGGGGCATCGTGCTCTGCAAAGCCCTCTCGGAGCTGACCTTCTCCCTGCAGTATATTCTGCTGGGCGCGTGGACTGCTGCGGTGCTGGACTTTATTTCTGTGGTGCGGAATTTTCTTTTCTACAAGCTGGTGAAAAAAAATCGCTCTACCACCCCGGTCATCGTGGGATTTGGCATATTTGTGGTACTTACCGGCGTTTTCACCTTCAATGGAATCGTGAGTTTGCTCCCTATCGGCTCAAAACTGCTTACCACTGTTTCCTACGGTATGAAAAACGAAAGATGGCTACGGATCATCACACTGCCCTCCTGCGTTTTGTGGATCATTTACAACTTGTTTGTGGGCTCTGCTGCCGGCGTTCTCACCGATGTGATGACCCTGGTTTCCTTAGTAATTGCCATGTATAAATTTGATTTTAAGAAGCAATCTTTTGAGACAAATATTGCCAAATAAAAACCCTGGGGCAAAAGGGCTGTACTCTAAAGGACAGTTTTGAGAGTATATTACCTACCGGTAGAAAAAGCAGAAACCACAGATTAAGTTTCTGCGGTTTTTGTGATATAATTAGGCGTGGGCACTTAGCACTATGCGTTAGAAGAAGTCAGTGTGATAAATAAGAAAGATAAATAAGAATTTATAGGTGTATGTATTATGAGATATTTTGTTGACGAAGAAGAAAGAAAAGCATCTGGCAGTACATGCTATTTTGAGTTTCAAAAAGGAAACCACAGAAACAAATATTGGCTTAACGACTCCATTTGTATTCATGCTGACTTATTTGATGAGCTTTTGCTTTTTCGACTTTTTGCTGATTCTCTTGGTTATTTTGATTATTATGGTCCAACTAACGTAATCGAAAAAGAGCAGTGGTGCAAAATTATTGAAAAATCTAAAGAAAACGAGCACTGGAAACTTGTTGTTGAAGAACTGCAACCATGGGTAGAAGAGTGCTTTAACAATCATAAGTGCTTTACAATTTGCGGCATATAATTGCTTGGCAAATTCCATTTTGTCGAGAAATATCGAAGCGCCAAACAGCAAAAGGCCCCCTTTACACAAGGGAGCCTTTTTATGTTCACCTATGACGTATCAATTTTCCTGACAAGCACTGCTTTTGTAGACACAAAAGCAAAATACGGCATATCCCTTTCGCGATATACCGTATTTTTGAAAACTGTCCTTTAGGGGAACACCCTAACTGCCTCAGGGTTTTTTTGTCTGTTTTAGGAGTTCTTCATTACGATGGTCTCGATGCTGTCGCCAACATGCTCACAGGCATCGGCACATTTTTCCAGCTTTTCAAAGATATCCCGCCAGAACATAACGGTCAGGGTGTCTTCGCTATAGTCAGCAGACTTCAGTGTTGCTTCCAGGTACAGCTGGTCACATTCCTCTTCCTTATGGCTCAGGTTGATAATCATTTCGTGCAACTTTTTCGGCTTCTTAAAGTTGGACAGCTCGCTGAGCATTTCCTTCATCATTTCGCAGCACTCTACGATCATACCGGCAAACTTAACTGCCTCAGGAACGACAGTCTGAATTCGGTTTACATAAATTCTCTGAAGGACTTCCTCAATAAAATCGCACACCTCATCGATATTGGCGCTGATCTGCGCCATATCTTCCCGCTCCAGGGGAGTGACGAATGCCTTTGCCAGCACAGCGGTCATCTCGTGCTTGACTTCGTCAGCGCTATGCTCGATGGCGTGCATTTCCTGCAGCATTGTGTGGATATTTGCGTAATCATAGTTGCTGAGACACTCCTGCAGATAGGCTGCAGCCCGGCCGCAACAATCCGCTGCAGCCATAAAATTATCAAAATAAAACTTATCCGCTTTTGCCATAATTCTCTATCCTTTCTTTATGCAAAGATTGCCATAAACAGTTTTGTCATCAAAAATCCAATCAAGCCGCAGCCGGGGAAGGTCAGCACCCAGGTCAGTACCATTTCCTTTACCACACCGAAGTTGATGGCTTTTACATTTTTTACAGCACCTACACCCATAATTGCAGTGGTCTTTGCGTGGGTGGTAGATACGGGCAGACCTAAAACGGAGCACAGAAGCAGCGCGCTTGATGCAGACAGGTCAGCAGAGAAGCCCTGATATTTTTCCAGTTTGACCATATCCATACCCACGGATTTGATGATCTTCTTGCCACCGATGGCCGTACCCAAACCCATAATCACTGCGCACAGCACCATGATCCAGGACTCCGGCTGCATACCGTCGGGAATGGACATCTGGCCATTGGCCATAATGAAGCAGAAAATGATGATGCCCATAAATTTCTGACCGTCTTGAGCGCCGTGCATAAAAGCGGAGTAGGCTGCGCCGGCGATCTGTGCATACTTAAAGACCGGCTCGGTCTTTTTCCGCTCCACTCTGCGGAAGGCTACAGTTACCAGCTTGCACACGATCCAGCCAAGGCCAAAGCCCAGGGTAACGGAGATCACAATACCGTACAGGACCTTCACCCACTCACCGCCGTTAACACCGGCAATGCTGCCGTGCAGAGCGATTGCCGAGCCGGTGAGACCTGCGATCAGCGCGTGGCTCTCGCTGGTGGGAATACCAAATACAAATGCCGCTGTGGCCCAGGTAACAATGGCAAACATTGCCGCGCTCAGCGCGATAATGGCCATTCTTGGATCGTCACCAAAGTCCACCATCTTGGTAATGGTCTGGGCAACCTTGGGGCTGAGCATTGTCATAATATACACGCCCAAGAAGTTGAAGATAGCCGCCATAATGATCGCCGCCCGAGCAGACATACACCGGGTTACCACGCAAGTTGCAATAGCATTGGGCGCATCGGTCCAACCGTTAACTAAAATTACGCCTAAAGTCAGTGCTACCGCAATAAACAGCAGCGGGTTTTGGGTCATTTGTCCCCAAAAAGCAGATATCGATGTATCCATATAACGCCTCCTGACGGGTTACGAGCCGGGAAATAGCTCAAGTTTTTCCGTATACAATTTTACAATATTTTCTGTCAACAGTCAAGGATTTTTCCCGAGGCGCATCGCAAATAGGGATTTGACGGAAGTAGGGAATTCTGCTATAATATAACGTAAACTATTAAGAACTTGAGGTTTTTCTTATGAGAATGAGAAGAATGAAAAATTTAGATTCCCGTATGGCTGCCACCACGGCCTATCGGATCGATGAACCCGCTGCACGAAAAGGAAACTGGCGTGCCCTTAAGCCGGATTGTACTGCCCTTTGGGTGGAAGTCGGCTGCGGCAAGGGCAAATTCACCGCTGAAACTGCTGAAAATAATCCCAACGTCCTCCTCATTGCGGTGGAGCGCTGCCGGGAAGCTATGGTGGTTGCTATGGAAAAGGCCCAGTCTATGGGACTTACCAACGTTTTCTTTATTGATATGGACGTGGCAAACATTGAGGATATTTTCGCCGGCGGTGAAATAGACCGGCTGTTCATCAACTTTCCGGACCCCTGGCCCCGGAAGAAAAATGCCAAGCGCCGTCTGACTCACCGGACATTTTTGGATAAATACTGCCGCACCGTAAAGGTAGGCGGCGAGATTCATTTTAAGACCGACAACGCCCCTCTTTTTGAGTATTCTCTGGAAGAGTTTGCCCAATGCGGTCTGCAGGTCAACAACCTCACCCGCAATCTCCACGAGCACGGCATTGTGGGTATTATGACCGGTTATGAGGAGAAATTCCACGCTTTAGGCACACCCATCAATCGGTGTGAGATTGTGTGCAAGCCTTTCCAGCTGCCCAAAGAGGAAAAGAAGGAGAACCCGGAATGTACCACGCAGGAAACGCAGATGTAATCGTGATCGGTGCCGGCCACGCCGGAATCGAAGCGGCACTATCCTCTGCCCGTTTGGGACTTAGCACGATCCTGTTTACCATCAATTTGGACGCCGTTGGCAATATGCCCTGTAACCCGGCCATTGGCGGCACGGGCAAAGGCCATTTGGTGCGGGAACTGGATGCGTTGGGCGGCGAGATGGGTCTTGCAGCGGATGCTGCCTGCATCCAATACCGGATGCTCAACAAGGGCAAAGGTCCCGCTGTCCACTCTCTGCGCGCCCAGGGCGACCGCCGACGTTACCAGGAGTATATGAAACACGCTCTGGAGCTGCAGGAGAATCTTCAGTTAAAGCAGGGTCAGATCGTGGAAGTGCTTACCGAAAACGGCGCTGTAACCGGTGTAAAAACCAAGCTTGGGGCGATTTATGATGCCAAAGCCGTGATCATTGCCAGCGGCACGTATCTTGACAGCACCATTGTGATCGGCGAGAACGTGGAAAGCGCCGGGCCGGACGGCATGCACGCATCGGTGGGTCTTGCGGACAACCTGCGGGCATTGGGACTCCCCCTGCGCCGTTTCAAAACCGGTACTCCGCCCCGGGTGAACCGCCGCAGCATTGACTTTTCCCAAATGGAGCTGCAGCCCGGTGATGATGACCCGGAGCCCTTCTCCTTCCGCACCACCCACAAATTAAACAACCAAGCGGTGTGCTATCTGACCTACACCACGGAGCAGACCCACCAGGTCATCCGGGAGAATTTGCACCGCTCCCCTATGTACGACGGCACCATCTCCGGTGTGGGCCCCCGGTACTGCCCCAGTATCGAAACCAAGATCGTGCGTTTTGCCGACAAGGGCCGCCATCAGTTGTTCATCGAACCCTGCGGCCTAAACACAGAGGAGATGTACATCCAAGGCTTCTCCTCCTCCCTGCCGGAGGATGTGCAGCTGCAAATGCTCCGCACCATACCGGGTCTGGAGCAGGCAGAGATGATGCGGCCGGCATATGCCATTGAATACGAGTGCATTGACCCCACCAGCTTGCTGCCTACCCTGGAATACAAAAAGATCTCCGGTCTGTACGGCGCAGGACAGTTTAACGGCTCTTCCGGCTACGAGGAGGCTGCCGTGCAGGGTCTTATCGCCGGCATAAATGCCGCCTTAAAGATTCAAGGAAAAGATCCCCTGGTCCTTACCCGATACCAGCTATATCGGCACACTGATCGATGATTTGGTAACCAAGGGAACAGAAGAGCCTTACCGCATTATGACCAGTCGCTCTGAATACCGGCTACTGCACCG